>NZ_DATEMB010000005.1:0-105553 GCF_035276005.1 Rhizorhapis sp. | reverse complement strand
TCTCGTCCACTTAAAGCTATAGCGCTGTTCGGCGCATCAAATGAGATCAGCAGGTCGGCGGCGCGTTTCATTTCCAGCCACAGTCCGGACGTCGCCCTGAGACTGTTGGTACGAAGAAGTGAAGCACGCGCCGAGCTCCAGGAATTATTTCCGGATGCCGACATAAGAATGGCAGATTATTTCGATCGGGACTCCCTTGTAGCCGGTCTTGACGGGACAGATGCCGCCTTCGTCATCACGCCCGACTTCTTTGATGAAACTACGGCCATGACCAATGTCGTCCACGCGGCCAGGGCCACTGATATCCAGCACATGGTCCGCATAACGGGTGACCCGCCGGGCATGACCCTCAATCGTGTGCCCGACTTTATCAAACGCGCAGGAAACGTTCCGTCGATCCAGCATCTACATGCTCGCGCCGTGCTTGAAGCGAGCGGACTGCCGGTCACCTTTCTCAACAGCGCAGCCTATTATATGCAGACCATGGCGACGCCACTATTTGCTGACCCCGTAAAAAAAGATCGGGTTCTGGTGATGCCGTGCGACAAGAATATGACCTTCATCGACAAGACCGACATCGGAGAATGCGCTGCAACGCTGTTATTGTCTGACGATCGTCGCCATGTTGGCGCCTCCTACCATCTCAACAATGGCCATGATCTGTTGTGCTTCAAGCAGTTTGCCGCCTTGTTGGGCGACGTCCTGGGGCGCCATATCGACTTTGACGACAGCGAGGAGCGCTTTCTCGCATATCACGCGGAACCGCTAAAGGAACTGCTGAACATCCCGGATGCGGGAAAGCTGATCCTGGAAATGTTCAAGTTTGAAACGGCCAATGAACATGCCTGGAGGCGCTCGGACATTGTCGAGCATCTCCTGGGACGGCCCGCTAGGACATTGCGGGACTGGCTTGAGAACAATAAGCAACGGTTCGAAGCGCTCTAATGCCTCATCCCATCAGCGGAGGGTGCATGAAGGCCATTGTGAGCCGTTCAGCCGGGGGACCCCACGACCTCGTCTTTGCCGACATGCCCGCGCCGTCGGCTGGTCCGGGGCAGGTCGTGATCAAGGTCCATGCCTGTGGCGTCAACTATCCCGACGCCTTGATCATCGCCGACCAATATCAATACAGGCCGGAACGCCCCTTCTCGCCCGGTGCCGAGGTGGCGGGCGAAATCGTTGCCCTTGGGCCGGATGTCCAGCAACTGGCTGTTGGCGACCGCGTAATCGCGATGCTCAAATGGGGCGGCATGGCTGAGCAGGCAGTGGCCGAAGCGACGTATTGCATCAAGATGCCCCCCGCCATGCCTTATGAAGATGGTGCGGCATTCATCATCGGTTTCGGCACCTCCTATCATGCGCTGAAGCAGCGCGGCATGTTGAATCCGGGCGAAACGCTGCTGGTCCTCGGGGCGTCGGGGGGGGTGGGATTGGCGGCCGTGGAACTCGGAAAGGCCATGGGGGCAAGAGTCATCGCCGCAGTGTCCAGCGAGGAGAAGCTGCAGATCGCCCTCAACCATGGAGCGGATCGAGGCGTCGTCTATCCACGGAAGCTTGCCGATCCAAAGGGACTTTCTACGATGCTGAAAGAAGCCTGCGGTCCCGGCGGGGCTGACATCATCTATGACGCAGTCGGCGGCCAATATTCAGAAGCTGCATTGCGTGCCATGGCTTGGAAAGGCCGTTTTCTCGTAATCGGCTTCCCGGCCGGCGTTCCCCGGATAGCATTGAACTTGCCGTTGCTGAAGGGCTGCTCTGTCATAGGCGTGTTCTACGGAGCCTTTGCGGAGCGCGAACCTGAGGCAAGCGGACAGAACAATGAAGAGCTCATGGACATGTATCGTGCCGGACTTATCCGGCCGCAGATCCATGCCCGTTTCTCTCTCGATCAAGCTGGCGACGCGATCGCCATGATCATGTCGCGCACGGCGAGCGGCAAGATCGTGGTCGTCGTTTCGGAGATGTAGAGCCCGACCTGTCTTCGTGCGCTTGGCTGCGCGAGCGCATTATCGGCTGCACCAGTTGGCTAGCCGCAGCAAGCCTTCCTTTCCTATCGCTTCACGGAAACCCCACAATGTCGGGGAATGCGGTGCAGGAGGAGGTGTGGTGCAGCAACTGGCTTATTGCGGTCTAGGCGTCAGCGATGTCGAAGCGTGGTCGCGGTTCGGGGTGGAGGCATTGGGCCTCGGTCTCAGCGATGAGACAGGTGTCCGCCACTTGCGCATGGACGACCGGTCCTGGCGCTTTGCCTTGCATGAGGCGCCCGAGAACGACATCCTCTACGCAGGCTTCGAACTTGGCGGTGCCGGGCAGATATCGGCGCTTCGGGGGCGGCTCGACGCGGCAGGCATCCCCTGGACCCAAATGGAAGAGGCCGAATGCACGGATCGCCGGGTTGAGGAAGGCCTGTGGCTGCGCGATCCAGACGGCTTGCGCATCGAATTCGTTCGGGATCACGCCCGTGCGCCGAAACCTTTTCAGCCAGAACTCACCAATGGCTTTGTCACCGGCCTGCAGGGCTTTGGTCACATCGTTCTTTCGATCCGCAACCTTGAGCGAGGCCTTCGCTTCTACGAGACTTTGGGATTGGCGCTGAGCGACTTCATCACGGTCGCAGCCGGTCCCGGCGGCATGCTCAGGATCGCCTTCCTGCACTGCAATGAGCGGCACCATTCGCTCGCGATCGCTCCTCTGCCGGGCGGGAAACGGCTTAATCATCTCATGATTGAACTTCTTGAGGTCGACGACGTGCTTCGCGGCTATCAGCGGTGTTGCAGTATGGGATATCGCACTGGAGGCATCGGTCGGCACCCTAATGACCTCATGCTGTCCTTCTATGTCACCACCCCCGCCGGCTTCGACGTTGAATATGGCTGGGGCGGCAGGAGCATCACCGAAGACTGGTCTGTCGCCGAATATGACAAGATCAGTCTTTGGGGGCATGAGAGCGCCGGCTAAGCTGGCTTGTCCGCTCTGTGCACTCAGAAGCTTGCACTCTTCATTCATCTCTTTCCGTCGGGCGATAGGCGGTCGCCGCTGGCCCGCCTAATCCAAAGCCGGAAGCAATTCATCGGAATGGATTTCATGGCCACACAGACAAAAGCTTGCGCCACCCCGCAATTACAGTGGCCGAGCGCGGACGGCGTGAATGTACCCTATCGGCTATTCACCGATCAGCAGGTGTTTGAACGGGAACAGGAGCGCATCTATCGCGGGCGCACTTGGTCGTTTCTTGCGCTGGAAGCTGAAATTCCAGAGCCCGGCGACTATAAATCCACCTATATCGGGGACACCCCCATAGTCGTAGTGCGGGGCAAGGACGGAGAGGCATCCGCGTGGGTAAACCGGTGCATTCACCGGGGCGCCAAAGTTTGCAGGCACGCACGGGGCAATGTCCGTAACTTCACCTGCGTCTATCACCAGTGGCAATATGGCCTTGATGGCAAGCTGCTGGGCATACCGTTCCGCAAGGGCTTGAAGGGAATGGCGGGCATGCCGCCCAATTTCGACATGGGCGAGCACCGGCTGCAGCCAATACGTGTCGAAACCTATCGCGGACTGATGTTCGGCACGTTCCACCCGGACACCCGACCCCTGTTCGACTATCTGGGGGCGGAGATGCGGCCCTGGATCGACCGTGTCTTTTACAAGCCCATCGTGTTTCTGGGAACGCTTCGGCAGCGCATGAAGTCCAACTGGAAACTCTATTTCGAGAATGTGAAGGACCCCTATCACGGTCACTTGCTGCACCTGTTCCATAACAGCTTCAACATTGGGCGACCCAACATGGATGTGGCGAGCGCGCTGGACGCGAGTCATGGCCTCCACTCAGCGATCATTGCCGTCAAGAACGAGGGGAGCAAGGACACCTCCATCTACGAGGACAATGTCGTTTCCACCTTCAAGGATGACGCAAAACTACAGGACCCGGAAATCGTTCGCATGCGCGAAGAATATGCATTGCCGGTGACCAACCATATCCAGTCGATATTTCCTTCGCTGGTGATCCAACAAATCCACAATACCCTTGCCGCCCGCCAGATCATTCCCAAAGGCCCTGGCGAGTTTGAGTTGGTCTTTCACCTGTTCGGTTATGAAGACGATGATCTGGAGCTGCGCGACATGCGCCTCTTGCAGGCGAATTTGATCGGTCCAGCCGGTTATATTTCGATGGAGGACGGGGAAGCGACAGAATTGGTGCAAGCAGCGGTTTCGCCAGCAGGCGGCACCGACTCTTCAATGATGCTGATGGGCTACGGTGCACCGGAAGGTCATGCATCGCTGATCACCGAGGAACTTTTGCGGGCGTTCTGGCGAGGCTATCGCGCGATCATGGAGGATTGAAACGGTGACGGTGCTTTCCGAAAACTTCCTTGACCGGCTGCGTCTGGAAGAATTTTTTGCTGAATATGTTGCCTGTCTTGACGAGGTTCGCCTGGAGGATTGGCCGGAATTTTTCACCGACGACGGCCTATATGGACTGTGGGCCCGCGAAAATTCCGACGCGGGCCTTCCAGCACCTATGTTTCTTTGCCGCAACAAGCGCCAAATGAAGGATCGGGTTACCTCCTACCGCGAGGCAAATATCTATCCCGATCACTGGAACCGGCACCTACTGAGCGCGACGCGTATCACACAGTCCGACTCCAGCGAAATCGTCGCGCATAGCAACTACGCCGTCCTGCAAACGCGCCAGGACGGGGAGACCTTTATTTATCAGACGGGGCGATGCGCGGATCGCTTCGTAAGGAATAGAAGCGGCCTTCTCCTGAAGGAGCGCAAGATATTTTACGACACACTGGCCGTGCGAACCTTGTTCGTGCTGCCGGTCTGACGGGGTCGATACGAACGGTTATCAGTCAGCGTCCGGCACTGTTCAGATCAGAACCGCAATGGAGAATGGCATATGGGTCAAATTACCGAAGCTTCGAGCGAAAAATTTCTGCAATTGCCAAAATGGCGCATCCGATATCATGAGGCGGGAGAAGGCGATCCGGTCATCTTGCTGCATGGATCTGGCCCCGGCGCCAGCGCGTGGAGCAATTTCAGCCAGAATATTGAGGTGCTCGCCAGGAAATACCGCGTCATTGCTCTCGATTTTCCTGGTTGGGGCCGGTCGGACGAATTCGATCCGCAAACCGCTCACCGTTTTGCCGTAAATGCCGAAGTGGTTGTCGGTCTCATGAACGCGCTCGACATCAGCCGGGCGGCTCTGGTTGGAAATTCCATGGGCGGCATTGCCTCGCAAATGGTGACAGCGCTGCATCCCGGCCGGGTCACCCACTGCGTTACCATGGGTGCGCCCGCCCCGGGCGGCCCCCAACCCTTTTATCAGCCGAGCGGACTGACTGAAGGCCTTCGTATTCTCTTCGAAGCCTACCGGACTCCCAGCGAGGAAAATGTCAGACGGCTGGTGGAAATCATGGTGTTCGACAGTGCCTTCGCGAGCGACGCGCTGATCAGGCAGCGGACAGAAAATGCCCTCGCCAATCCCAATCATTTGAGCAATTTCCTTAAAGGGCTCGCGACCATGCATATCGATGCCGTGGGTCAGGATGAGATTGTTCACGCGCTGGAAAAATCTCCGGTGCCCGCGCTTATCATGCACGGCCGTGACGATCGCGTCGTTCCCGTCGAGCACAGCCTGCGCACCGCTGCCTTGATGCCCAATGCCTCTCTGCTGGTTTTCAACCGGTGCGGTCACTGGGCTCAGCTCGAGCACGCGGGGCGGTTCAATGCGCTGCTTGACGGATTTCTGTCGGACGCATCTGCTTGAGGGAAGCAGCCGGTTGCAGCATTGTCCGACTGGAACAGTGTGCAACTGAAGGAACAGGCCGTAGCGAACGGTGGAGATGAAGCATGATCTCTCGCAGCCGCCAATGGTTGCTCCGCAGCCGTCCACTGGGATTGCTCCGAATGGAGGATGTTGAACTGGCTAGCGGCGATCAGGATGTGCGTGCGTTGCGGCCAGGGGAGATCCGCGTCCGGAACCTTCTGTTCCTCTATTCTCCGACAATGCGGAACTGGATGGCGGGCCCCAGCAATAGCCTCTATCCATCCATATCCCTGGGAGCGCCCGTGCAGGCGCTCGCCGCCAGCCGGGTGATCGAATCCTCAGATCCCCGTTATCCGGTGGGCTCAAGACTGGTCCTCATGAGCAGTTGGAGCGAATATGACATTATTGACGTGGCACATGCGCGCCTCCCGCAACTGATAGCGGACGATATCACGGCAATTGAAGCCTTGGGTGTGTTCGGCCTCAACAGTTTGACCGCCTATTTCGGGCTCATGCATGTGGGGCAGCCCCGCCCCGGCGAGACGCTGGTGGTATCGGCGGCGGCGGGCTCGACTGGATCGGTTGCCGCGCAGATCGGCCGGATCAAAGGATGCAGGGTGATCGGCATCGCCCGCGGCAAGCAGAAATGCTCATGGCTGCTCGAAGAATGCGGCCTCGACGGGGCAATCGACTACCGGTCTGAAGATATAACGGCCGCTCTCAAGACCTATTGCCCTGATGGCATCGATATTTACTATGACAATGTCGGCGGTGCGATCCTGCAGGCGGCCGTCGACCAAATGGCGCGGTTCGGACGCATCGTGCTGTGCGGACAGATCGGGGGCTATAACGAAGACGGCCCAGTGCCGGGCTTCACCAATATGATGAGGTTGATCTACGGCAGCATTCGAATGCAGGGTTTTCTGTTCAGCGATTATCTGGCCGAGATACCGGCAGCCCTGCAGGACCTCATTCCATGGGTGCGTTCGGGGGAGATCATCACCCGGCAAGACATACGATCCGGTTTCGAGAATCTTCCGCTGAATTTCAACGCGCTGTTCGACGGGAGCAATCAAGGAACGCTGCTCGGCGTAATCCATGACGACGCCTATAGCTCAGCTTGAGCGAGTTCGGAGGATATTGGTTTGCTTGGAAGACCGGAGGCATTTGGCATGACTGAGTTGGTAATTTGCGATGTGAAAGAAAAGGTCTGCACCTTCACGCTGAACCGTCCCGACAAGCTGAATGCACTGAACGCCGAGAGTTTCCGGCAAATCGCTGCACAGCTCGACCATATCGACATGAGCGACATCAGGTGCGTCCTGCTCAAGGGCGCGGGCCGCAGTTTCTGCGCGGGGCACGATCTTGACGACCTTGCAAGCGGCGCTGAGGCGGGCCTGATCGAACGATTGGAAGCCGGCGTGATCGAAAGGCTGGCCACCCTCCCCGTCCCCTTTGTGGCGGCCGTGCAGGGTCATTGCTATACTGGCGGGCTTGAACTTGTTCTTGCAGCCGACATCATCATCGCGTCGGCCGATGCCAAGTTCGCCGACACTCATGCAAAGTGGGACCTCGTGCCGGTCTGGGGCCTGACGCAGCGGCTGCAACGGCGGGTTGGCCGCGCCAAGGCGATGGAGATGATGTTCACCTCGCGCACCTATAGCGGCGAAGAGGCGCTGGCGATGGGCCTTGCAAACATTTGCGTGCCCGCAGATGAGCTCGAGTCCGAAACGAAACGGCTCTGCCGCGATATTCTCGCAAATAGCCGCCGTTCGAACTGCGCGATGAAAAAGCTGATGGCTGACACCGACAATCTTCCACTCGCAGCGGGGCTTGCCTGGGAACTTTATCACAGCGAAGGCCACGGGCCTGAGATGCAAGCCCATATTGAAGCCGCCCGGGGCCAAAGCAGGCGCCGGTGATCGGAGGAAGCGATGCAGGGATATCATTTCGATCTTTCAGGGCGCACGGCGCTTGTGACAGGCGCTTCGTCAGGAATCGGCGAGAGCATGGCGAGGACTCTGGCCGCCGCGGGTGCGCGAGTGGTGCTGGCGGCACGCCGGATTGAACGGCTGGAAAGGCTGCAAGCGGCAATTATGGCTGAAGGCGGTCAGGCACTCGCCGTAGCCATGGACGTGTCGGACGAGGCATCAATCACAGAGGCGTTCGACGTTGCCGAGCAGGCCTTTGGCTCAGTCGACAGCGTAGTGGCGAATGCAGGCATTGCCCATCCCGGCTATGCTCTTGATCTGCCGGTGGAGGACTTTGATGCCACGATCGCGACCAATTTGCGCGGCGTGTTCCTGACGGCGCGGGAGGGGGCTCGGCGAATGATTGCAAAAAATGCCCGGATGCGCGGTCATGGCCGCATCCTGCTGATCTCGTCGATTACTGCCTATCATGTCACACAAGGCCAATCGGCCTATTCCGCGAGCAAGGCGGCCATTACCCAGATGGGCCGCGTAATGGCCAAGGAATGGGCGGTTGAGGGGGTAACCGTCAACGTCATTGCCCCAGGATATATGGTTACCGAGATGACCGGACCCATTTGGAGCCAGGAAGCAGGCAAGCAATTGCTGGCGAGTTTCCCACGCAAACGGATCATGAAGATCGACGCCCTTCACCCCCTGCTCCTCTATCTCTGTTCGGATGCAAGTGCTGAGGTGACCGGCTCCGTCTTTCCGATCGAGGACGGTCAAACGCTATGACTTGAGGGGAGCCTGCACGCTCAGGCGCAGCCCGCGCTTTCGCAAGCCAGCCGTGCCAGGGCGGGAAAGGCCTTGGCCCGCTCCTTGGCATGGGCCGAAGCGGCGGTGCCCCGGATCACCCTTCCCTTGATCCCGTGGAAGATCGCGGCCAGGCGGAAGAAGTTGAAGGCGATGTAGAACTCATAGTTCGGGATAGATGCCCGGCCAGTACGGCGGCAATAGGCGGCGATATAATCGGCCTCCGACGGAATTGCGAGCGCCGCGAGGTCCGCCTTGGCCAAACCTGCAACAATATCCGGCGGCATACGATACATGATGGCGTGATTGGCAAAATCAGCCAAGCGATGCCCTAGCGTGGATAATTCCCAGTCTAGGACCGCGACTACCTTGGGCTCGGTTGGATGGAAGATCATGTTGTCGCAACGAAAGTCGCCATGGACGATTGAGGTCTCGTCGTCTTCAGGCATATTGACAGGCAACCATTCGACCAGCCGGTCCATGTCCGGATCGCGGCCCGCATCGGTATCCTCCAGATACTGTTTCGACCAGCGGGCGATCTGGCGGGCAAAATAATTGCCGGGCTTTCCGAAGTCCCCAAGATTTATGGCTTCATAATCCACCTGATGAAGCCGTGCGATCGTTCCATTCATGGCGTCGAAATAGGCCGGCCGGTCCTCGCGCCGCACGTCCGGGAATGTGGCATCCCAGAAGTTGCGCCCCTCGACCATGTCCATGACATAGAACCACGTACCGATGACGGTCTCGTCGACGCAGAGGGCATGAACATGGGGAACCGGGAAACCGGTCCGCTCAAGGGCGGACAGCACCCTCGCCTCTCGCTCCACCGCATGTGCGCCCTTTAATATGCGTCCGGGCGGTTTGCGGCGCAGCACATAGCTGCGGCCCGGGGTCATCAGCTTGTAGGTCGGATTTGACTGGCCACCCTTGAACTGCTCGACCGTGAGCGGGCCTGAGTAGCCGGGGACATTCGCCTCCATCCAACGGTGGAGCGCCACTTCATCGAAAATAAGCGCTTCCCGCACCGGGGCGGTACCGGCATTGGTCATTGGCGGCACGGCTGTCATGAATTGGCTTCCCTCCAATCCCGCTTGATCTTCTTGGCGAGCGACCATTTGTGCACCTCCGTCGGGCCATCATAGATGCGGAACGCGCGGATCTCGCGAAAGACCTGCTCGACGATGGTGTCATCCGTGACACCAGTGCCCCCCATCACCTGCACGCAGCGGTCGGCCACCCGCATCAGCGCTTCCGAAACGGCGACTTTCGCCATCGAACTTTCGCTCGTTCCAAGAGAACCCGCGTCAAGCACATCGGCGCACCAATTAATGATCAATTCCGTTTGCTTCAGGTCGATCAGGTTATCGGCGAGCATGAAGCCGACGCCCTCATGATCGATCAGCGCCTTGCCGAAGGCCTGGCGGCGATTGGCATAATCCGTCGCAATCTCGTCGGCCCGGATACATGCGCCGAGCCAGCGCATGCAGTGCGAGAGCCGCGCGGGGCTGAGGCGGACCTGCGCATATTTGAAGCCCTCGCCGCTCTGTCCAAGCATCTGATCAGCGGGTACGCGCAGATTTTCGATGGTAATTACCGCGTGACCTCCGGGCATTGAGTTATCGATGGTATTTGGGACCCGATCGATATGGATTGCCGGATCGGGCAGGTCAACGAGGAACATGCACGCGCCGTCCTCCGACTTTGCCATCACGATCCCGATTTCCGCGCCTTGCGCACCGGTGATGAATGCCTTGCGCCCGTTGATCACCCAATGATTTCCGTCCGGAACAGCGGTTGTCTGCATCATCGAGGGATCTGATCCTGCACCATTCTCTGAGGCAGGTTCGGTCATGAAGAAGGCGGAACGAGCCCGACCCTCGACGAGTGGCTTCAGAAACCGCTCCTTGATCTCCGGGCTGCCCACCCGGCCCAGCAGGTACATGTTGCCCTCGTCGGGCGCATTGGTGTTGCAGGCCAGCGGGCCAAGGGACGACAGACCCGTCTTCTGCAGGACTAGCGCGGTTTCCCGCTGCGAAAGGTGACGGCCATCAGGCAGGATATGCGGGGTCAGCACACCTGCCGAACGAGCCTTTTCCTTCAGTTCCAAAACCAGTTCGTCGGTCGGCGCATGATGATGATCCCGCCTAGGATCCTTCTCATATGGCACGACAATGTCGCGAACGAATCTCTCCACCCGAGCGGCAATATCGGCCGTCAACTCAGCGCCAATTCCTGTCATCGCACTCCCAAACGCCCTTTCAAGACAGCCGTCGCCGCCGCGGACAAAATGCGCCGGTGGAGCCTGCTGCTGGTTGCCTTCAGTACCATCCGTGATATCCGGTACCTTGAACGTCCATAATCGGGCTCATCGCTCACCTGCCAGCGCCACAGCGCAAGGGTTGGAGCGTTCCTGCAATGTTGAAGGATTTCGAGCGACGCATCGCCCCCTTTCACTCCGGCAGCGGCAGCAGCGCCTAGCTCGCATGAAGCATAGTTGTGGACGGGCTTTGCCCAAACCGTTGCTTATAATCCTTCGAAAAGCGGCTGAGATGATCGTAGCCGACACCCAAGGCAATTCGCGTGACGTTGTTGCCGTCATCCCGCGCTTTTTTCAGCTCGTCATGCGCCGCGCTCAGCCGCACCTGACGCAGATAGTTCATGGGGGTCGTGCCGCGCCAACGCCGAAACCCGTAATAGAGTGATCTCGAGCTAACCCCGGCAATGGCGACGAGATCCTCGATTTCTATCCTGTTGCGGAGATTTGCGCGGATGAAGTCCTCCGCACGCTTTACATAATAAGGCGCGGCCGGGGTCGCTGGCAGATTAAGTTCATCGCTGTAATTATGGCGCAGGGCTCCGAGGAAAGCCACCAGCAGATTGCGTTCAAAGGCACGCACAATACGCCATTGGCCAAGCGCCGCATTCTGGATGAAATCACGCCAGACGGACTGTGTGACCGCACTCAGCGCCTGCGCTACCCCTCTGTCGTGAACAGCGAGATCGAAAACCAACGGCTCCCCGCATTCATGGCCAAGTTCTGCAGCAAGCACCCGCTCAAGCGTGCCACGGTCCACTTGCACCATGAGTTGAGAGCAATGACCGCGCCAACGCTTAAGGGCGCGTTGCCGGGGATTGAGGACGAGGAGTTCACCGGGAGAGGCGATGGCCTCCATGCCTTCGCTTTCCATCGCGCACACTCCGCTGAGCGGAAATTGAAACATGAAGTGATTGGTTTCGCTTGTCCTGTCGATCCAGAACTCACTCCCGCAAGTCAATCTGATCACGTCGAGGTGCGTCTGCTGAAGCGAGCATCGCCATACCGCCAGATCAACTTCAGGATTGGCCTTGAGCGGCCGGAGCGTGTGCAGGCTCCCTATCGAGACATAATGGGCGCTTTCTTCTAAGTCGCATGTCGCGAAGGTCGCCTCCCGCTGCGGGAGCGAGAAGCTCGCCGAATCCAGGGCCAATTCGCTCATTTGGATCCTCCTCACTGCTGCAAGATAGAGGCGCTTTATCGCCTTTCCCGCAGCGCCGTTTTTCGGCATCATGACTCCGGTTGCGCAGAAGGAGTAACTTAATTTTGCAAGGATTGCACCATTACTGCAATCTTCGCGAACCCATCCACTGCGGGCAGAAACAAGCGATAGGTGGACGACCTGGCCGGCAATACCGCTGGCGATGGCGCGGCAGGCCGCGACATTCCGAGCCGGCTTGAGCATTCTTTCAGGTCTTAACTTCCTTCCCGGCATCCCCCGCGTGGGCCCAAGCTTTATTGCGCTGTCGTGCGACAGGCTGCGCCGATGGTGTAGAGCTTGTCCTTGGAACATGTTTTTCATGCTCGACAATATTTGCCGAAAAAGATGAACCCAATTGGCAACAAAGGGGAGGATGAACAACGATGTTTTTCAAAAGAAAAATGGCGTGTGCGTTGCTTGCCGGATCGGCCCTAGGCTTCTTCAGCACACAGGCCGCTGCGCAGAACAGGGCAGCCGAGGAGGCATCGGCAAACACCAATATCGCCGACGACATCATCGTCACCGCCCAGAAGCGGACGGAGCGGCTGATGGATGTTCCGCTCTCGATCACGGCCGCTTCCGGCGAGCAGCTTGTGAAGCAGGGTGTGACCCAGACCGCTCAGTTGACGAAACTTGTGCCCGGCTTCACCTATCAGGAGTCGAACTACGGCACTCCCGTCTTCACGATCCGCGGCATCGGCTTCCAGGACGGTTCGTTCGGGGCTGGGCCCACGGTAACGACTTACATTGATCAGGTCCCGCTGCCATATCCAATCCTCACACGTGGCGCCGCGCTCGATCTCGAGCGGGTTGAGGTGCTCAAGGGGCCACAGGGAACACTGTTCGGGCAGAACTCGACTGGCGGCGCGATCAACTATATCGCTGCCAAACCGACGTCTGATCTCTCTGCCGGCATGACGCTGAGCTATGGACGGTTCAACGACGTGTCCGCCGAAGCCTTCGTCAGCGGACCGCTCAGCAGCACCTTGCGGGCGCGCGTCGCCGTTCGCAGCGAATTCGCCGACGGCTGGCAACGCAGCCTCACACGGCCGGGCGACCGTTTCGGAAAGAAGGAATTCTACAATGGCCGCCTGCTGCTCGACTGGACGCCCAACGATCGGTTGAGCTTCGTCCTGAACGTCAGCGGCTGGCAGGACAATTCCGAAGTGGCGGCGGGCCAGTTCCAGCAATTCGCGCCGCTCGTGCCCGCAAACCCGCTCACCCAGTTCATCTATGATGCCCTGTCCACGGCCCCGGTCGCGAACCGCAATGCGCGCGATGCTGACTGGACACCGGGCACAGGGCATCAGAATAACACATTCTACCTGGTATCGTTGCGCGGCGACTGGAATATCTCCGATCAGCTCACGCTGACGTCGGTCACGGCTTATTCGAAACTTGTGGCGCATTCGCCGTTCGACCCGGACGGGGTGGCCTTCAGCAACTTCGAAAACGTGGTGCGCGACGCCTTGCTCACCTCTTTCTCCCAGGAACTTCGTCTGGCGGGCACGACAGGGCCGTTGAAATGGATGCTGGGCGGCAACTATCAGCGCGACATAGCAAACCAATTCCCGACGGTCTTGGTCAATGACGCCACAAACGGCGTGCTGCCAACGCCGACGGGACCGGTCTTTCAGGATGCTTCGGCCTACATCTTCAATCAGCAGCCGACCTTCAAGTCCGTGTTCGGAAGCCTCGATTATGCTCTGACGAACCAGCTGACGGTTCAAGGGTCGATCCGCTACACCCACCAGGACCGCCATTTCGTGGGCTGTATCATGGACGCGCCGGCCGGGCCCAACGGCACGGGCACCGTGGGGCAGGGCTTCCTGGGTTTTTCGGAGCTGCTGTCAGGCAGCCCTTCGACGATCGGTCCGGATGGATGCCTGACTATGAATGACGTGACCTTCAAGCCAGAGAAGGTATTCAGGCGGTTGAAAGAGGACAATGTCGCCTGGCGTGGCAGCTTGAACTGGAAGCCCGACGATGCCAGCATGATCTACGCCAGCGTGACGAAGGGGTATAAAGCGGGCAACTTCGCGACAGTCCCTGGCGTCCTTTCTTCCGAATTCGAACCGATCAAGCAGGAATCGGTCTTGTCCTATGAGGTGGGTGCAAAGCATTCATTCAACCGCCGGGTAGATGTGTCTGCCGCCGCATATTATTACGATTACAGGGACAAGCAGCTCCTGGGCGTGGCCAATTACCCGGTCTTCGAGAACCTTCCGAAGCTGGTCAACATTCCGAAGTCCCGCATATGGGGCGCTGAACTGGAAGTGACGGCGCGACCGATCGACCGCCTGCGCATCCAGGGCGGGGTAAGCTATGTGAATTCACGGGTAAAGGAAGACCCTGCGATCCCGCTAGATCCTTATGGCAACCCGACGACATTTGTCGGGGAACCTTTCCCCAATACGCCCAAATGGCAGATCGTCGGAGACGCCGAATATGGCATCCCGCTTTCAGCGACGGCTCAAGCCTTCGTCGGTGGATCGGTAAGCTACCGCGGCAAGAGCAATGCGGCCTTTGGCGAGCGTTCGGAATTTGCCTTGCCGAGCTACACATTGATCGATTTGCGCGCGGGCGTGGAATGGGAAAAATGGCGGCTCCAAGTCTGGGGACGCAATATCACCAACAAATATTATTGGATAAACGTTTCTCATATCCTCGATACGGTCGCCAGAACTGCGGGCATGCCGGTCATCTACGGCGTCACCCTGGGATACCGCTTTTAAGGGGGGAGCCGGTGACATGACCATACGGATGGAAGGTTTTTCCGATAAGGTGGCCATCGTCACCGGCTCGAGCGAGGGAATAGGCTTTACCATCGCAAAAGCGCTCGTAGAAAATGGCGCCAAGGTATTGTTGGTCGCTCGCAGAGAGGAACCGCTCCGGCAGGCGGCGGAAATTCTGGGACCGGGAGCAAGTTGGCTTTCGGCGGACATTACCGGCAAAGACGCGCCATCGAAGATCGTCGACAAGGCGGTGTCGGTATATGGAGGCATCGATTTCCTGGTGAACAATAGCGGGATCAATCGGCTTGGCACCCTGGAAAGCACGACGCTTGCCGAGATGCGGCAAATGGCGGAATTGAACCTCTTCGCCCCCTGGCTGATGGCTCAGGCCGCCCTGCCCTACCTGGAGGCGCGGCCTGGTACGGCGATATTGAACGTGTCAACGGCAGGAAGCCGCAAGGCCACATTGGGAGAGGGCTTCTATGCTGCCACGAAGGCCGGGTTGAATTATTTGACGAGCCTTTGGGCAATGGAACTCGCGGATCGGGGCATTCGGGTGAATGCCATTGCGCCCGGAGGCACCGATACCCCTCAATTCAATAAGGCGGCCGAAGCAATCGAAGGCGCGCGCGAGATGGTGGCGAATGCACATCTCATCAAGCGGATTGCAGCGCCGCAAGAATTGATTGGGGCCGCCTTGCTGTTGCTGTCACCTGTCGCCGGAAGCTTCATGACCGGATCTATCATCGATGTCGATGGGGGATATCACGTCACATGACCAGACACCGGCGGGAGGACCGCGGTTCGCAAGCGCCGCGATAAAAAACTGAAATCCAATTCAAATTACCGGAGCCCAAAGATGCAAGCAGTACAGGCAGCAAACACACGGAGTCGGGCTGAGGGCGGGACTGACTGGGGCAGAAATCCATTGCTGGAGGGCCTGGACGACAGAGCCCTTGAGCTGGTCGCCGCCGCCGAAACGCTCGTGCCGCTGCTGGAGTCACGGGCTGAAGAAGTGGATCGTACCGGTCACGTGTCGCCGGATATGTTCAGGCGGCTCGCCGATGCAGGATTCATCCGGCTATTTGTTCCCAAACGTTATGGAGGTGAAGAGCAATCACTTCAGGCGCAGATGGCGGTTGGCGCTACGCTTGGGCGCGGATGCGGATCGACCGCGTGGATGACCCAGATCGTCTCGGGATCGTCCCTGATGCTCAGTTTATTCAGCGAACAGGCGCAAAAGGAAGCTTGGGGCAATAATCCAGATGCCGGCGCCTGTGCTTCGCAAAGCCGGGCCAGCAGGGTAGAGCGCCTCAACGGAGGATATCGGATCACTGGCAGTTGGAGTTACCTTTCGGGGGTGGAACATGCCGGTTGGGCGATGCTGCACTTCATGACGCCGCCACCGGCGCCGGTGGTGATGCTGGCCCTGGTCCCCGTAGCGGACGGCAGGCTTCAGCAGACATGGAACGTCGTCGGCATGCGGGGGACCGCGAGCAACACCTTGCATCTGGAAGACTATTTCGTTCCCGACCACCGTATTCTATCGATTGAAGAGGCACTAGCAGGAAATCCCGCAACGCCCTTCCGAAATGACCGGCTATCCAAGGTTACCTACGGCCCAGCGGTTGAAGTAGGCCTTCTTGCGTCTTCATTGGGGGTGACTCAGGCGGCGCTCGACTATGTGCTAAGCAAGGCACCTAAGCGGTCGATACAATATAGTATTTATAACACCCAGACCGAATCGCCGGGTTTTCAAGTCCAGGTGGCTGAAGCCGCCATCAAATTCACAACGGCGCGCCTCATCGCCGCGGAGACGGTCCGGGAAGTGGACTATGCGGCGGCCCGGGGTTACCAGGTCGACTATACCAACCGGACACGCATCAGGGCGGCGATCGGCCTCGCAAGCCGGCTGCTGCGGGACGCCGTTCACATTCTTACCCAGGCGCACGGGACATCGACTTTTGCCGAGGTCAATCCGCTGCAGCGGTTGTGGCGCGACGTGAACGTCGCCACCAGCCACGGCATGACCACCGAGATGTTCGGCTATGAACTCTATGGCAAAGCACTCGTGGGCAGCAGCGAACGTCTCGCGCCTTTGGTGTAGGCCACGGCCTTGCCTCGCATCAGGCAGGTGATCGCTCTGATGGCCCATACCGCTGGCTGTTGAGCGGCGTTGCGGCGAGCGTTCAGTTGTAGCGCTCAGATGTTAGCGGCTTTGCCAGCGGTCGTTTCTGATAGGATAAGGAGAACCGGCATGATTCCAGATCGCATTGAGGGTAAGTGGATCGACACCTTCGTCAAACTGTTTCAGGCAAGTGAAGTGCGTGCAGGCGAGTCAGTCGCGATCCTCTCTGAGACTTTGTCACGCCAGCAAAATGTGAAGCTCGCTGAGCTGGCACTGCAGCAACTCGGCGCCAATCCCTTCCATGTCGTCATCCCGACGCCGCGCCAGTCGGTTGATGTGGTGGTTCGCTCGACCGGTGCGACGGATGTGCTGCACGGGCAGAAGGCTGCGCTGCAGGCGCTCTCCAGCGCCGACTTCGTCGTCGATATGACGGTTGAGCTGCTGCTTCACGCGCCGGAACTTCCGCAAATCCTGGCGGGTGGCGCCCGCCTTCTATGCGTCAGCAATGAACATCCCGAGATATTTGAACGCATCCGATACGATCCCCGCTGGCAGGAGCGCGTCATTCTTGGCGTGCAGATGCTCGCGCAGGCATCGACCATGCGGGTCACGTCGGACGCCGGAACGGATCTCACGGTACGGATCGGCGACGCCCGCCCCATCGGCAGTTGGGGCAATGCAGCCCCGCCCCACAATGCCGGCTCTGCACCCGGAGCCCTGATCGCCTTCTATCCCAATGCAGGTACGGTGAACGGACGCGTCGTCCTCAACAGGGGAGACGTGAACCTAACCTTCAAACGGTACATCGAAAGCCCTATCGGGCTCACGATCAAGGATGATTACATCACTGACATCGAAGGAGATTCACTCGATGCCGAATTGATGCGTTCCTATTTCGCCGCCTGGGGTGACCGGGAAGCCTATGCGATCTCCCACCTTGGCTGGGGCATGACTCCGGGCGCTCGGTGGGACTCCTTGATCATGTACGACAAGGGCGATGTGAACGGGGCGGAACTGCGAGCTTTTGCAGGAAATTTCCTGCTGTCGACCGGTGCTAATGAAGCAGCAGGCCGTCACACGTTGGGCCATTTCGATATCCCAATGCGTGGATGCACCATCCGCCTCGATGACAAGCTGGTGGTAGATCGCGGCGACCTGCAAGCGCCCCTTGCGTACTGATCCAGTTGGGAGGAGCGGAGGATGACCATGGAAACTGGGACCAGCGACGTTGGTGTAGTCGAAGGCTATATGGGGTACAAGGTGTCCGAAATCTGGGACGCCCTGGATCCAAAGGTCACCATTCCCAATTGGAAAGATCTGGTCTCCGATTACGCGAAATATAATGAGGCGGCGCGAACAGCGAATCCGCCAAAGACATTTCGATACGCCGGTCATGACCGGGGTGAGCTGGACCTGTACAATCAGAATGTACCATCTGGCGCCCCAACCCTCATCTTCTTTCATGGCGGCGGCTTCAGCCTTCTCAGCAAGGAAGACATGGCCTTTCCGGCACCGGCCTTCAATGCGGAGGGAATTGCCTATATTTCGCCGGGCTATCCACTTGCTCCCGGCGCTTCCCTCGCCGAGCTTTTGTCTTCTACCCAACAGGCAGGCAAATGGATCTATGAGCATGCGCAGGAACTCGGCATAGACCGGGAACGGATCTATGTCGGTGGAGGGTCTGCAGGCGCTTATATCAGCGCCTATTTACTGACAACCGATTGGAGGCAGTTCGGCCTTCCGCGTTCCATTTTCAGGGGAGGAATACTCCTCAACGGCGTCTTCGATGCCAAACCCTTATATCTTTCCGAGGGCTGGAGCTATCTTGGCATCAAGGCAGATCAGGTTGAGGCGCTGGCTCCCTTGTCCCGCATCGGCAATCTCGTCGATCCAGTGCTGCTTGCCCGGGCCGAAGACGAGCCGCCACTGACGCATATCGGCAATGACCAATTTGCCAAGGCCGCGCGTTCCCGCGGTCTTCTGGTGGACAATCATGTCGGCCCCGGCAGCAATCACTTCACCCTGGTTCTGGACCTGGCCAATCCCCGATCGGACCTGTTCAGGATGATGACAGACATGATCCTCGAAAGGGCGAAGGGGCGATGAGGAGGGCTATGCCGAATCCCGCACCCCCGCTTCAATGGGCTGACATTTTGCAGCAGCCGGCGCGCATGTCCGTGGCTCGGCGGCCGCCGCATGGCCAAGAAAGATTTCAAGATGGACGAGAAAGCTAGCGATCGCAACGCTGCGGCGTCGAAGCCCGATCAGATAGTGACGCGCGCGCGCCTGCAGTCGCTATCATCTGTCCTGCGCCGTTCCGCGCGGCGCCATGGCAGCAAGACGGCCATAGTCTGCGGTGATGTCGAATGGAGCTACCAGCAGTTCGATCAGCTTGTAGACCGTCTCGCCTGTGGCCTGCGTGCGAAGGGCATTGCGGCTGGGGACCGCATCGCGATTCTGGCGCGAAACAGCCATGCATTCATCGCGCTGCGCTTCGCGATTGCGCGAGCGGACGCTGTTCTTGTGCCGATCAACTTCATGCTGAACCCGCCCGACGTCCGCTACATCCTCGAGCATTCCGGGGCGCGCTTCCTGTTCGTCGATAGCACGACTCTGGCCGTTGCGCAGGAAGCCGCGCCACCATCACTGGAGCGGATGCTGGGCATTCCCGGCGAGACCGACTCACCTCCAGAAGGGCTGCTTTCCTGGGAGATCCTGATGGGAGAGAAAGTGCCGGTTGCCGAGACGCGGGGCGGCGACGACCTGCTCCAAATCATTTACACCAGCGGCACCGAATCCCGGCCCAAGGGCGCCATGCTCTCGCACAATTCGGTGCTCTGGCAATATCAGAGTGTCATCATCGATTGCGAATGGACCGTGGACACGGTTGCCCTGCATTCAATGCCATTGTTCCATTGCGCCCAGCTCGACAATATGATTGGCCCAGCGCTTCAAGTCGGGGCGACGAACATCATCACAGGAACACCGGCGGCGGAGAATATCCATAGACTGCTTGCCCAGCATCAGGTCTCTTCCTTCTTCGCGCCGCCAACCATCTGGATCGCCCTGCTGCGAGCGCCGGGCCGTACTGCGGGCGTTCTGCCAAGCCTGGTGAAGGGCTATTATGGCGCGTCCATCATGCCGGTCGAAATCCTGCGCGAAATTCATGCCTGGTTGCCGGACCTGCGCCTCTGGAACCTCTATGGGCAGACGGAAATAGCACCATTGGCCACGGTCCTTTTCCCGGAGGAGCATGCGGATCACCTAGGATCGGCGGGGCGGCCGACCTTGAATGTCGAGACCCGCATAGTCGATGACGAGATGAATGACGTTGCCATCGGCGAGGTGGGCGAGATCGTGCATCGTTCACCGCAATTGCTGACCGGCTATTGGAATGCCCCTGAGCGGACCGCGGAAGCATTCGCAGGCGGATGGTTTCATAGCGGCGATCTCGCCCGAATGGACGCCGAGGGCTATATCACAGTCGTCGACCGCAAAAAGGACATGATCAAATCGGGGGGCGAAAATGTTTCTTCGCGTGAGGTCGAGGAGGCGCTTTACCTTCACCCGGCTGTTTCAGAGGTTGCCGTCATCGGGGTCCCCGATCCAAAATGGATTGAGGCCGTGACAGCAGTGGTGGTGCTGCGCGACGGGTTTGAGGTGACCGAAGCGGATATCCTGGAACACTGCGCATGCCGTCTATCGGCTTTCAAGGCGCCAAAGGCTGTGCACTTCAGGAATAGCCTGCCAAGAAATGCTAGCGGCAAGATTCTCAAACGCGAGTTGCGCGAAGCAATTATCTCTCAACCTAGCGAATGATCCGTGATTTTTTAAATGGATGCTTCGCATCTGCGGCGACAGCCCACCGCCGCGACAGCCATTATGCCCTTGCCGAATGCGCAACCTTTCATTCCCAGCAATCGCTTAGCGGCGCTCAGCCCTTGTCTTTCCTTCGCGGGGCGCTCGCCTGAGCAGCCCGAGCGGCTCGGAACCAATGATCAAGGGCGGCGGTTTCCCCTAAAGGCTTGGGGGCAAGTGACAGAAAGGAGCTGTCATGACCGTTCTTTCAGGCGCCGGATCCTATTGGATCGCCACTTCGCCCACAAGTTCTTATCCACAACTTACAGGCGAGATCAAAGCGGATGTGGCGATTGTCGGAGGCGGCATCGTCGGCGTTACCGCGGCCAGGCTGCTGAAGGATGCAGGATTGACCGTAGCTGTCCTGGAGGCCCGCAAGATCGGACAAGGCGTCACCGGTAAATCTACGGCGAAGGTAACGTCACAGCACGGCACCAAATATCAGCTTCTGGAGAAGAAATTCGGCGAAGCTGGCGCACGCATCTATGCGGAAGCGAATGAGGCGGGGATCAGGAAGATCAAGGCTCTTGCCGTCCAGCACGCCATCGACAGCGATCTGGAGGCAAAGCCAGCCTATATCTACACGACGCAGCGGGAGCATGTCGCCGAGATTGAAAAGGAAGCGGACGTCGCCCGCCGCCTTGGCCTGCCCGCCGCCCTCACCCACGATACCGGGCTGCCCTTTCCGACCCTCGCGGCGATGCGCTTTGACGATCAATCGCAATTCCACCCCTGCAAATATGTCGTGGGCCTTGCCGCCACATTGGCGGGCGAGGGCTGCTACGTCTTCGAAAACAGCCGCGTCATGGATTGGAGCCCGGATGCGGTCGCAACCAATGAAGGCCGTGTGAAAGCCAGGACGGTTATCATGGCAACGCACATGCCGCTTGGGCAGGTCGGCACCTTTTACGCCGAAGCCTATCCGCACATGCACCCGGTCATCGTCGGAAGGGTCGATCCGGGCCGCGCTCCCGACGGCATGTTCCTGAGCCTCGGCCAGCCTCACCATTCGATCCGCACCCACCGCCGGAATGGCGAACTCAATCTGATCCTTGGCGGCAACACATTCAAACCCGGCGATGTGGAGCAGGAGCGCTCCAGCTTCGAAGACCTGCAAAATTTCGCCGCCGAACAGTTCGGTGTTCGGGACATCGCCTATCGCTGGACCAATGAGGATTATACGCCAATGGACGGCGCACCGTTCATCGGCTGGTCCTCGAAGCGCAAACATTCCTATCTGGTCGCCACCGGCTTCGACGCCTGGGGGATCAGCACCGGGACAGCAGCGGCGATGATCCTCGCCGACATCATTGCCGGTCGCGAAAATCAGTGGCTGCAGCTTTTCGACGCCTCCCGCGTGAAACCGCTCGCCAGTGCGGCGCGGTTCACCAAAGGCAATCTCGGCGTCGCCAAGCATCTCGTCAGCGGCTATCTCTCCCGCAAGCTCAAATCCTTCGATGAGCTTGCCCCTGGCGAGGCGGCGATCATGGACATTGGCGGCGAAACCATCGCCGCCTATCGCGACGAAGGGAAAAGCCTGCACAGCGTTTCTGCCGCCTGCACCCATATGGGATGCATTTTGGGGTGGAACGAAGCTGATCGGACCTGGGACTGCCCCTGTCATGGTTCCCGCTTCAGCATGGATGGAGAAGTGCTCCACGGGCCAGCAGTCAAGTCGCTGGAGCGCAAGCAGGCCCATGAAGCGAAGGATATGCCGATCAGCCAGTCGGCCTCCTGAACACGCAGACCATCGCCCGTAGGGAACCGATCACCGCTCAAACGGTTTGGAATTGCAGCCAGGGACTTGAGGGAGGCGATGATGAGCCTTCGTGCATTCGCATATATTTTTGGTGTGGTCTTCCTGCTCGTAGGGATTGCCGGGTTCATACCCGCGCTGACACCCGCACATTCCCATCCGGATGTGAGCATGGAGGCTTTTCTGGGATTGGAACTGGGGTTGTTCCCGGTCAATCTGCTGCACAATCTCGTGCATCTGCTGTTTGGATTGTGGGCGCTGATAGCTGCATCCAGCATTTCCGCCTCGCGCGTCTATTTCCGGTCTGTTGCTGTCATCTATGCGGTGCTGGCCGTTTTGGGTCTGATCGGCGAAGCCAATTTGCACACCTTGTTCGGGCTTGTCCCCCTTTACGGCAATGATGTGTGGCTGCACGCCATCATAGCGGTCGCGGCCGGTATTCTGGGTTTCCTGTACCGGGGACATGCAGCCCCGACGATTCAAGCGGGCCAATTTGAAATCTGAGCTCAGCCGAGCTCAAGAAGGTCGAACAGAACGCCGCGCGCACGGCGGCAAGCGGCCCATGTTTCAGCCATTCCCAGATCATCGGGCTTGATGCGGGCGGGCCAATATCGCTCGACCAGTCTTTCGAGCGCATCGCATTTCCGTTCGTCGACCATATAGCGCTGATCGATCACGGGCAGCACCGCCTTATCGACCGCAATCCGCAGCCGCAGGCAGGCGGGCCCGCCGCCGTTGCGCATCGATTCCCGCACATCAAGCACATGGATTTGCCGGATGGACGAGTTTCCCGGCAGGCTGTCGAGCCAGCCGGACACCGCCTTGTTCTCCCGGCATTCCGCAGGAACAATCAGCGCCATTCCTCCCTCCGGCAGGGAAAGGAGCTGAGAGTTGAACAGATAGGAACCGATGGCATCCGCCAATGAAACCCGATCGGCGGGCACCTCAATGATGCTCGCATCGGGCAGTTTTGCCAGAATGAAATCATAAAGAGCCGCCGGATCGGCGAAAGCCTCAGCATGAGCGAAAAGCACCCTTTCATTGGCGACGGCAACAACGTCATTATGGAAGGCGCCTGCCTGAATGGCGGCATCGCTCTGCCGGGCGAAATATGTCCTATCAGGATCAAGCCCATGCCTACGCGCCACGGCCTCTGATGCGCGGCGATGCTGGCGTGCGGGAAAGCCGCCTGGCCGCTGTTCGCCATAGACGAAGATTTCCACGCCCGGCTCCCCGTGCTGCGCGGCCATGCGCATGAAATTGGCGGCTCCCTCGTCGCCGAAGCAGCCCGGCACTGGTGCATGAACAGCGAAATAGCGCTCGTCGGCAAAGATCTGGCGCAACTGCCGCTCTGTTTCGGGCCACTCGATGCTGCGATGAACCATCGTCGAAAGATTGGCGGCTGACAAATGGCAACGTCCGTCGGCAGTGTCGGGCGCCGGGGATACCGTCGCCGCATTGGCCGTCCACATCGCAGAAGCCGACATGGCATTTCGCAACAGCGCAGGGTCCTCCCGCCAGGCGGCGGCGCAAAGCGCGTCGTCATCGCCGGTAAAGCCAAGCGAGCGGAGCCACCCCACTTCGGGGCGGTCGTGCGGGAGCAAGATTCCCTGATGCAGCCCCAGGCCGATCAGGTGCCGCATCTTGGCAATCCCTTGCAGCGCCGCCGCCCGTGGCGCGGACTCGGTGCCCGCATTGGTGGCCGACGCAACGTTGCCCAGCGAAAGCCCGGCATAGTTGTGGGAGGGTCCGATCAGCCCATCGAAGTTGATCTCTACGAACATGCAAGCATCTCCGCCAATGGGCTCCATCATAGGCACTTGCGCGGCAGTTGCCACCATTGCCTCGCAGGCCTTGGCGCGCCCGCGCTGCCCTTATACAGTCGGCGGCATGACAGCGGCACAAGCATTGATTGAGGAATGGCGGCTCCACCTCGCCCAGGACCGGCGGCGTTCGGGACATACTGTTCGCGCCTATGTGGCAACCGCTGAACGGCTGATGGACTTCCTTCAGGGCTATCGCGGCGGCGCAGTGACGCGAAAGCTGCTGGCATCGCTTGGCCCGGCTGACCTGCGCGCCTTTCTCGCGGAACGGCGGACGGAGGGGCTCGGCAATGTGTCGGCGGCGCGGGAATTGTCAGCAGTTCGTACCTTCCTGCGCTTTGCGGGTGGCTCAGAGGCGCATGTTCCAGCCGTCAAGGGACCGCGCGTCAAGCGTGGTGTCCCAAGGCCGGTCTCGCCGGACGAAGCCGTCGCCCTCGCCGAAGATGTCTCAGAGCAACGCAGTGAAGGCTGGATCGGCGCCCGCGACTGGGCAGTGCTGCTCCTGCTTTACGGGGCGGGGCTTCGCATCAGCGAGGCGCTGGGCCTCACCGGTGAAATATTGCCCCTGGGCGAGACAATTCGCGTGACGGGCAAGCGCGGCAAGACCCGGATCGTCCCGCTTCTGCCCCAAGTGCGAGAGGCGATGGAAGGCTATCTGTCGGTCTGCCCCTGGAAGCCGATCAAGAACGAGCCCGTTTTCCGCGGAGCTCGCGGGGGTCCGCTGTCACCCGCCCTTATCCGCCGGGCGGTGCAGGGCGCCCGGTGCCGGCTCGGCCTGTCAGAGCGAACCACACCGCATGCCTTGCGACACAGCTTCGCCACCCATCTGCTCGGACGGGGGGCGGATCTCCGATCGCTGCAGGAATTGCTCGGCCATGCGAGCCTCAGTTCAACACAAATCTATACACAGGTCGATGCAGCACATCTGCTCGACGTGTACAGGAACGCCCATCCGAGGGCCTGAGGGGCTAATATTGCACGAGTAGCCGTCGTCCCTGCGCAGGCAGGGATCCCGCTTTTTTACAAGGCTGAAGAAGAAAAGATGGTCCCTGGCTGCGCAGGGACGACGAAACTAATCTACCGGAAACCCTTAGCGGAAAACCGTGCCCCATCAGCCTCGGCGCTCCTCCAGCCGCCGCTCGATGGCATCCCAGATCATGCCGCCAGTGTCCGTCCCATTGAACTTGTCAATCGCCACAATGCCCGTCGGCGACGTCACATTGATCTCGGTCAGCCATTTGCCGCCAATCACGTCGATCCCGACAAAGAGCAGCCCCCGTTTCTTGAGCTCCGGCTTTAACGCCTCGCAGATCTCTATCTCGCTCGCGGTCAATTCCGTTTTCTCCGCATAGCCCCCTGCGGCAAGGTTTGAACGAATCTCACCTTTGCCGGGCATACGATTGATCGCGCCTGCAATTTCGCCATCGACCAGGACGATCCGCTTGTCGCCACCCGCGACTTCCCTGATGAAGGCCTGCACCATGAAGGGCTCCACCCACACCTGCCCGAACAATTCGGTGAGCGCCGCCAGATTGGCGCCATCCGCACCGACGCGAAAGACGGCGCTTCCCGCATTGCCATGGAGCGGCTTTACCACGATTTCGCCATGCTCTGCCTGAAAGGCGCGCACTTCCTCCAGGCTTCGCGTGATCAGTGTCGGCGGCATGAATCGCGCATAATCTAGCACGAACACTTTTTCCGGCGCGTTGCGGACGGCGACCGGGTTATTCACCACCAGCGTCTCGTCCATGATCCGTTCGAGGAGGTGTGTCGCGGTGATATATCCAAGATCAAAGGGCGGGTCCTGCCGCATCAGGATGACATCGGCATCGCGGCCAAGGTCCAGCCTGACCGGCTCGCCGAAGCTGAAATGTTCGCCTTCCACCGCTTGCACTGTAACAGGATAGGTTTTCGCCCATACCCGGCCGGCCTGGTAATTCAGGTCGGGCGCCAGATAGTGAAAGAGCTGATATCCCCGCCGCTGCGCAGCCAGCATCAGATGGAAGGTCGAATCCCCACCGATCTTGATAGCGTGCATCGGGTCCATCTGGACAGCGACTTTAAGCGTCATTCCTTCAATTCCTTTCGGCTTTCCCGCGGACTAACCGCCGTGCCAGACATTGACCAGATGGCGCGGCAGGCGGCCGGGCGCAAGAAGCATTACATCGATGCGCACATCATCCCCCTTCCGCACATAGCGGGAGGCAAGCATCCGCGCAGCGGCGGCCACCCGCGACAGGCGGTATTCGTCGATGGCAAAATCAAGTTCCGCCGCCGTGGCACGCGCCTTCACCTCGATAAAGGCCACCATCCTGCCTCGGCGGGCGATGAGGTCCACTTCGCCAAGCCGCGTGCGCACCCGGCGGGCAAGAATGCGCCAGCCCTTCAGGCGTAGCCACCAGGCGCAAAGGGTTTCGGCCTTTCGCCCCCGCGCTTCAGCCTGCTGACGTTTCATTCACCCACATTCCCGCCATCAACGCCGTCGTCCCTGCGAAAGCAGGGACCCCGCTTTTCTTCAGCCGCTTGGGATCTGGATGCCTGCCGCCGCAGGGGAACGGCTTGGTGTCATTCATCTTTCAACTCCAGCGCCCGCGCATAAAGGGCCCGCCGGTCAAGTCCCAGCTTCTTCGCCACTTCGCCTGCCGCTTTGGACACCGGCAACCGCGCCATCGCCTCGCGCAACGCCGCGTCCCTGTCTTCCTCGTTGGGCGGCGGCGCTTCACCAGGCGGCCCTACGACGACCACAATCTCCCCCTTGGGCGGCGCCTCCGCATAGCGCACCGCAAGTTCGGACAGGCGGCCGCTCACCGTCTCCTCAAAGGCTTTGCTGATCTCACGCACCACGGCCGTGTCCCGATCTCCCAAGCGCCCCGCCATGGCGGCAAGACTGGCCGACAGCCGCGGACCGCTTTCATAGAATACCAGTGTCGCACGAATGTTCGCGATCTCCTCCAACGCATCCGCCCGCGCCTTTTCCTTGGAAGGCAGAAAGCCAACAAACAGGAAGCGGTCGGTCGGCAGGCCCGACAGCGTCAGCGCGGCGATGGCGGCACTCGGTCCTGGCAGGCTCGTCACATATCGGCCCGCAGCCCGGGCATCCCGCACCAGCTTGTAACCCGGATCCGAAATCAACGGCGTTCCCGCATCGGAAAGAAGGGCGACCACCTCCCCCGCCATGCGGTCGACCAACTGGGCGCGAAGCTGTTCGCTGCTATGGTCATGATAGGGGATCATCGGCCGGGCGGACCCAGCATGGCGCAGCAATTTCGCGCTCACCCGTGTATCTTCCACGGCGACCACATCCGCCTGCCGTAGCAGTTCGGCCGCTCTGGGTGTCAGATCAGACAAGTTGCCGATCGGCCCCGCGACGATATAAAGACCGGGTTCAAATTTACTAACCATAGGATTCTCAATGGCAGAGACGGGTGTTGAACGGCAAGCGGACTTGTGGTCCGCCGGCGGTAAATTCATGCGGCTTGCGACCCTGGCAGGCGCGCTGCTGATCGCGGGCTGTCAATCGCTGATCCCCAAGGGCGAAGCACCGCCTCCAACGGCTCCTACCCCCACCGAACCCGGAGTGGTGAGCCCCGGCCTTCCCACCGACACCACTCGCCACCGGGTGGCGCTGCTGGTGCCGATGACAGGCGCAAACGCCAATGTCGGGCGGTCCATTGCCAATGCCACGACGCTCGCCCTGCTCGACACCAAGACGCAGAATGTGCGCATCACCACTTATGACACCAGCGCCGGTTCGGCTGCCGCTGCTCAGCGCGCTCTGGCCGAAGGAAACAAGCTGATTCTTGGACCGCTGCTTGCGGAAAATGTGCGTGAAGTGGCTCCCGTCGCACGCAGGGCGGGCATTCCCATCATCAGCTTTTCCAATGATGTGAGCGTCGCTGGAAACGGCGTGTTCCTCATGGGCTACAACCCGGCTGAATCGATCGACCGCGTTATTGGCTATGCCAAGGCGAAGGGGATGAGCCGTTTTGCCGGCCTCGTCCCCCGCGGCACCTATGGCGAGCGTGCCTCCACGGCCCTTCTGCGGGGCGTGGAGGCCGCTGGCGGCACCGTCGTATCGATGCAGGCCTTTGACCGGAGCGCCGGTTCCATCACCGCTGCCATCAAGAAGCTGCCCCAGGATGGCAGCTATGATGCCGTCCTCATCGCCGACAGCGGCCGCGTCGCCATTCAGGCCGCGCCGGTGATCCGCAGCAATGGCGGCGGCAAGGCAAGGATTCTCGGCACTGAACTCTGGAACACCGAAAGCAATCTCGCAGGCGCTCCGGCATTGCGCGGAGCCTGGTTCGCCAGCGTCCCGGACAGCCTCTACCGCCAGCTCGCGGCCAAATATCGCGCCCGCTACGGCGAAACGCCCTTCCGCTTGGCTGCGCTTGGCTATGACGCAGTGCTGCTCACGGTCCGTACTGCTCAGGATTGGCGGTTCGGCACGCCCTTCCCTTCGCGCAAGCTGATCGATGAGGGCGGTTTCTCCGGCATTGATGGGGCATTCCGCTTCAATCGCAACGGCATCGCCGAACGCTCGCTGGAGGTGCAGCAGATCAACGCCGGCAGCTTCGCCGTTGTCGACCCCGCACCCAAGAGCTTCACGCCATGATGGACCCGCGCCGCTTGCCGCCTTGCAGTCGGCGCGCCCTTATCCCATATGGCCGCTCATGAGCGGAAACGAACGAAGCGGCCTGCCCCAATGGCATGGCACAACCATCCTGTCGGTCCGGAAAAATGGCAAGGTCGTCGTTGCTGGCGATGGCCAGGTTTCGATGGGCCAGACCGTCATGAAGCCCAATGCGAAAAAGGTCCGCCGCCTGCATGACGGGTCTGTCATTGGCGGTTTTGCGGGCGCAACAGCTGATGCCTTCACCCTTTTCGAGCGGCTTGAGGCGAAGCTCGAACGTCACGGCGGCCAGTTGATGCGGGCCGCGGTCGAGCTGGCCAAGGACTGGCGCACCGACAAATATCTCCGCAACCTGGAAGCCATGATGGCGGTCGCGGACAAGGACATCACCCTCATCATCACTGGCAATGGCGACGTGCTGGAGCCAGTGGACGGCATCGCCGCAATCGGCTCGGGCGGCAATTTCGCTCTCGCTGCGGCCCGGGCGCTGGTGGCTTATGAAAATGACGCAGAGACGCTCGCCCGCAAGGCCATGGCCGTCGCGGCCGACATCTGTGTCTACACCAATGATCAGCTTACGATCGAAACGCTGGAGAGCTCTGTCTGATCTTTCTGCGCCGTTCGTGTCTAACAAAGTCGAGACACGTTGATGCGGCCTAAAGGTCCCTCGAACTCGCTCGGCACAAGCGGAACTAAAATATGAACGACGCCCTCACACCCAAGGCCATAGTCGCAGCACTCAACGAGCATATCATCGGTCAGCAGGAGGCCAAGCGTGCTGTCGCCGTGGCGCTGCGCAACCGCTGGCGCCGGCAGCACTTGCCGGACGCGCTCCGTGACGAGGTGACGCCCAAGAACATCCTGATGATCGGCCCTACCGGCTGCGGCAAGACCGAGATTTCCCGCCGCCTGGCCAAACTCGCGGACGCACCCTTCGTAAAGGTCGAGGCAACCAAGTTCACAGAGGTCGGCTATGTCGGCCGCGACGTGGAACAGATCGTTCGCGACCTGGTCGAGGAAGCCGTCCGCTTGGAGCGGGACCGGCGGCGCGAAGCCGTCCGTGAAGCTGCTTCAGACGCCGCCATGCAGCGCCTTCTCGACGCCCTGACCGGCAAGGAAGCCAGCGAGGCAACCCGCCTTTCCTTCCGCCGCCGCATCGAAGACAATGTCATGAATGACGTCGAGGTCGAGGTGGAGGTTGAGGACAGCCCGACCATGCCCATGGAAATCCCGGGCCTGGGTGGTCAGGTGGGCATGATCAACCTCTCCGACATGATGAGCAAGGCGTTTGGCCAAGCCCACAAGAAGCGCCGCAAGATGCGCGTCGCCGACGCCTGGGACAAGCTGGTCGAGGAAGAACAGGACAAACGCCTTGACCAGGACGATGTCGCCCGCACCGCCATCAATGACGCGGAGCAGAATGGCATCGTTTTTCTGGATGAGATCGACAAGATCGCGGTCAGCGATGTGCGCGGCGGCTCTGTAAGCCGCGAAGGCGTCCAGCGCGACTTGCTGCCCCTTATCGAGGGGACGACGGTTTCAACCAAATATGGCCCGCTCAAGACCGACCATATCCTCTTCATCGCCTCGGGCGCTTTCCATGTGGCAAAGCCGAGCGACCTGCTGCCCGAGCTGCAAGGCCGCCTGCCTATCCGCGTGGAGCTGAAGGCGCTCACCCAAGAGGATTTCGTCGCGATCCTCAGCGAAACCAAGGCGAGCCTTCCGGAACAATATAAGGCGCTGCTCGGCACGGAAGAGGTCACCATCGACATGCGCGAAGACGCCATCCGCGCTGTCGCCCGCATCGCCGCCGAGGTGAACGGCCAGGTCGAAAATATCGGCGCGCGCCGGCTTCAGACCGTCATGGAAAAGCTGCTGGAAGACATCAGCTTCGATGCCGAGGAGCACAAGGGCGAAACCTTCATCGTCGACGCCGCCTATGTGGACCGCCAACTGGCGGCGGTGGCGCGGAACACCGATCTCAGCAAATATGTGCTGTAGGGTGATGCCAGCGGAATAGCGCTGTCATCCAACACCCGTCCGCGCTGAGCCACATCTCTCGTCATCCCCGCGAAGGCGGGGATCCACCTCCCAACGTCAAATCTCTCTGACGGCGTGGAGGTGGATTGCCGGCTTCGCGGAAATGACGAAATTCCCCGAAGCCCCTATCGCGTCAGCTTCTTATACGCCAACCGCGTGGGGCGGTCCGCAGCATCGCCAAGGCGCCGCCGCTTGTCTTCCTCATAGGCTTCGAAGTTCCCCTCGAACCACTCGACATGGCTGTCGCCCTCGAACGCCAGGATGTGCGTGGCCAGGCGATCGAGGAAGAAGCGGTCGTGGCTGATCACCACGGCACAGCCCGCGAAATTCTCCAGCGCGTCTTCCAATGCGCGCAGCGTTTCAACGTCAAGGTCGTTGGTGGGCTCGTCGAGAAGGAGAACATTGCCACCCTCCTTCAGCAGCTTCGCCATATGAACGCGGTTGCGTTCACCGCCTGAAAGTTGGCCGACCTTTTTTTGCTGATCGACGCCCTTGAAGTTGAATGCCCCCACATAGGCGCGGGTCTGGATTTCGTGCTTGCCGATGGTCATCAGGTCGTGACCGCCGGAGATTTCTTCCCAGACATTGTGGTTCGGATCGAGATGATCGCGGCTCTGGTCGACATAGCCGAGCCTGACCGTGTCGCCGATCTCAATCGTACCGCCATCGGGCTTTTCCTGGCCGGTGATCAGCTTGAACAGCGTCGATTTACCCGCGCCATTGTGCCCGATCACGCCGACGATGCCACCTGGAGGCAGCATGAAATCCAGATTCTCGAACAGCAGCTTGTCGCCAAATGCCTTGGTAAGTCCCTTGGCTTCGATCACCTTGCCGCCAAGGCGCTCAGGCGTCTGGATGACGATCTGGGCCTTGCCGGGAGCGCGGGCATTCTGCTTTTCGACCAGCTCGTCAAAGGCGCGGATACGCGCCTTGCTCTTGGTCTGGCGGGCTTTGGGGGACTGGCGAATCCACTCCAGTTCCTCCTTGATCGCCTTCTGGCGGCCAGCTTCCTCCCGCTCTTCCTGCTCCATGCGCTTGGCCTTGGCCTCGATCCAGGCGGAATAATTGCCTTCAAAGGGAATACCCCGGCCGCGATCGAGTTCGAGCACCCAGCCAACCACATTGTCGAGGAAATAGCGGTCGTGGGTGACCAGGATGACATTGCCGGTATAGTTGATGAGGTGATTTTCCAGCCACTGGACGCTTTCGGCGTCAAGATGGTTGGTCGGTTCGTCGAGCAGCAGGATGTCCGGCTTTTCCAGCAGCAGCCGGCACAGCGCGACGCGGCGCTTTTCACCGCCGGACAGCGACTTCACATCGGCATCCCCCGGCGGACAGCGCAGCGCCTCCATGGCGATTTCAAGCTGGTTATCGAGCGTCCAGCCATCGACTGCATCGATCTTTTCCTGAAGCTCGCCCATTTCGGTCATCAGCGCGTCGAAATCGGCATCTTCTGGCGGATCGGCCATCAGCATGCTGATCTCGTTGAAGCGGTCCATCATGTCGGCGACCGGGCGGACGCCGTCCATGACATTGCCCTTCACATCCTTGCTGGGGTCAAGCTCCGGCTCCTGCGCCAGATAACCCACCTTGATGCCCTCAGCGGCCCAGGCCTCGCCCTGATATTCCTTGTCGTAACCGGCCATGATCTTCATCAAGGTCGACTTGCCCGCACCGTTGACGCCGATGATGGCGATCTTGGTTCCAGGCAGGAACTGCAGGTGAATATTGTTGAAAACGGGCTTCTGCGCGCCAGGGAAGGTCTTGGTCAGGCCCTTCATGACAAAGCTGTATTGCACGGCCATTTTAAGCGGTCACTCCATTGATCCGGTAAGGGTGCGAGGATTTGCGAGCCGAACTAGACGAGCCCGAGCACATTGGCAAACCCGCTTTTGACGGTTAAGCCTCATCCCCATGAAAAACATATGGTTAAAGGCAATCGCGCCTTTCGCGATCACCCTGCCCTCCATCGCCTTTGCGCAGCCGGTGCATGATCCGGCGGTGCTTCGCGACGCTGCTCTGCAAGATAGGATTGCCTGGGACATTGTCGAGGGGCTGACCACAGAAGTTGGGCCGCGCCTCGCCGGGACAGAGGCCGAAGCAAGGGCGCGGCAATGGGCGGTCGCGAAATTGAAGGCAATGGGCTTTTCCAATGTCCGCATCGAAGAATACCCAATGCCCGTCTGGGTGCGCGGCGAGGAAACCGCCAGCGTCATTGCTCCCTTTCCGCAGAAGCTGGTCCTGACGGCCCTTGGCAACAGCGCATCAACAGGAGAACAGGGGCTGGAGGCGGAGATTGTCTATTTTCCGGCTCTCGAGGCGTTGAAAGCAGCCAGCGACGGCAGTCTTAAAGGCAAGATCGCGTTCGTCGATCATGCCATGAAGCGCACGCAGGATGGCTCCAGCTATGGGACTTTTGGCCTGGCGCGCTTCTCCGGTCCCAATATCGCCGCGAAAAAGGGAGCAGCCGCGATCCTGATCCGCTCGATTGGGACCGATAGCCACCGCAACCCGCATACCGGCGTCACGGACTTCGAGAAAGGTGTTGCTCCGATTCCCGCCGCGGCTCTCTCCAATCCTGATGCCGACAATCTTGTCCGCATGGTGAAGCATGGACAGCCAGTGCATGTGCGACTGAAACTGACACCACGACTGCTTGAAAGCGGGACTTCGGGCAATGTCATCGCTGAAGTTCCAGGTAGCGATCCCTCCGCTGGCGTCATTGTGGTGGCAGGACACCTTGATAGCTGGGACCTTGGCACAGGCGCGGTGGACGACGGCGCAGGCGTCGCCATCGTTGCCGCAGCGGCCAAGCGCATCATGGACGCAGGTCCGCCGCGGCGCACAATCCGGGTCCTTTGGGCTGGCGCTGAAGAGGTCGGGGCCTATGGTGGCGAGGCTTATTTGAAGGCGCACGGACAGGAAAACCATGCGCTTGCGATGGAGTCGGATTTCGGCGCCGACCGGATCTGGCGGATCGATTTCAAGCTGCCAAGGGCCGCTTCCCGCCTGATGGACGATCTGGCCGCAGCGCTCGGACCCCTCGGAATAGGCCGGGGCAAAGGCGAGGCGCATGGCGGGGCCGACATCGAGCCCCTCATCAAAAAGGGCGCATCAGTGATTGATCTGAAACAGGACGGGACACGCTATTTCGACCTGCATCACACGCCCGACGACACCCTGGACAAGGTCGATCCTGCACAGCTTGCTCAAAATGTTGCGGCATGGACAGCCGTGCTTGCGATCACCGCCAATGCTCCTGCGAAGCTGGGAAATGAATAGCTTTCCGGCCCTCCTCCGGCATTTCGTCTCTTGGCGGAAACCTTTCGCCGGTGCGAAAAACTATTGACGTTACGCGTGCGGTCGTTAATGCGGAGCGCTCGCGACGGGCGAAATGCTTCGAAGCGATTTATTGCTATGGGAGCCTTATAACATGAACAAATTTGCTGTAGTTTTCGCCGCAGCTGGTCTGATGGCCCTCGCCGCTTGCGGAGAGAAGCCCGCTGAAGAGACCACGAACGCTTCGAACGAAGTCGTTGAGAACGTCGTCGAAAATGCTGCTGTTCCGATGGAAAACGCCGCTGAAAACGCGACCAGCAACGCCGTTGAAAACGCCGCCGAATAATCGCGCGTTCCTGACGGAAAAAATCAGAGGCGGCCGATTTCCGGCCGCCTCTTTTTTTGTGCGGTGGAAAAGTGAGGTAAATCTCCTCCCCATCCCAGGGAGGGGGACCGCGACGCGAAGCAGCGTGGTGGATGGGGCTCACCTCTTGATGCTGCACCAGGAGGATATCGGCCTCAACCATGCTTCGCATGGTCGCCCTCCCGGTGCCGGGGAGGATTTCTCAGGCAACCAGATCAACGCTCCTCAGTATCAACGTTGTCAAGTTGACCTTCCAACATGCCATTGAGCCCGGGCCCATCCTGTGCAACAGAGGCCCAATCATGGAAAAATCACCCCTCGCTCCCGCTTCCTTTCCTGATCTTCCCTCGATCGCAGGCGTCACCCTGCGCGTGGCCCGCGCCAGGTACAAGACCTGGGATCGTTGCGATCTCACCTATGTCGAGTTCGATGAGGGAACCACTGTTGCAGGCGTCACTACCCGCAGCAAATGTCCTTCACCGGAAGTGGAATGGTGCCGTGACGCGCTCCCGCTGGGCCGCGCCCGTGCTCTGGTGGTGAATGCCGGCAACAGCAATGCTTTCACCGGAAATCGCGGCCGGGCAGCGGTAGAAGCCATAGCCGCGCGCGTGGCGGGTCATGTCGGATGCAAGCCCTCGGACATCTTCATCTCCTCGACCGGCGTCATCGGCGTCCCCTTGCCGATCGACAAGGCAGAGGAGGGATTGTCCGCAGCATTTGCCGCTCATCCCTGCGGCTGGGAGGAAGCAGCGGCCACTATCATGACCACCGACACCTTCCCCAAGGCGGCAACTGCAAAAGCCGTGATCGGTGACCGCACAGTGAATCTCGTTGGGATCATCAAGGGCTCGGGCATGATCGCGCCTGACATGGCTACGATGCTCGGCTATATTTTCACTGACGCTGCGGTGGATGCAGGCTTTCTCCAGCAGATGCTGTCCTCTGCAAACCGCTCAAGCTTCTCCTGCATCACTGTCGACAGCGACACCTCCACATCGGACACGGTGCTGGCCTTCGCGACCGGTCAAGCGGGCAACGCCCCCCTCACCTCCTTCGAAGATGCGGGTGCGGACGCTTTTAATGCCGCCCTCTCCGATATCTGCCGCCAACTCGCCCATCTGGTCGTCCGCGATGGCGAAGGCGCATCGAAATTCATAGAGATCGGCGTGAATGGCGCACAAAGCAATGAAAGTGCTCATAAAATTGCACTTTCCATAGCCAATTCGCCGCTGGTGAAGACTGCCATTGCTGGCGAGGACGCCAATTGGGGCCGGATCGTCATGGCGGTGGGCAAAGCGGGGGAACCGGCCGAACGTGACAAGCTGTCCATCCGCTTTGGCGGCGTGCAAGTGGCAAGGGATGGCCTCGCGGTCGAAGGCTATGACGAAGCCCCGGTTGCAGCGCATCTGAAGGGCCAGGAAATCGGCATTGAAGTTGATCTTGGGCTGGGAGAAGGCCGCGCGACGGTTTGGACCTGCGATTTCACCCATGGTTACATCTCGATCAATGCCGACTACCGGAGCTGAGCTTTAGATGCACGAACTCTACGCCCCCGTCGCCGATCTGATGCGGCAAGTCGCGGCTGACATTGTCATGCCCCGATTTCAAAATCTCGCCGATCACCATGTCGAGGAAAAGGGACCGGACGATTTCGTCACCATAGCCGACAAGGAAAGCGAAATCCGGTTGAGCGAGGGCCTAGCCCAAATCCTTCCCGAAGCCGCGATTATCGGCGAGGAGGCCTGCGCGGCCGATCCGAATATATTGGCCGCAGCGGGAAATGGTCTCAACTGGATCATCGATCCCATTGATGGAACAGGTAATTTTGCCGCTGGACGGCCTCCATTCGGGATCATGGTCGCCTTAACCGACAATGGCCAGATCATCGCCGGATGGATATTGGACCCGGTCCGCCATCGCCTGTGCCACGGCGCTTTGGGAAAGGGCGCTTTTATCAACGAAGTGGCCGTGACGGCTCGCCCAAGCGGCGCGGCGCGGCCCATAGCCGCGCTCGCCACTTATTTCATGACTCCCGAGCAGCGGGCCGAGATGAAGTCGCGGTCCGAAGGCAGGTTCCAGACGGTCGAGATTCCCCGCTGCGCCGCCGAGCAATATCCGCGCATCGTCTTGGGAGAGAATGACCTTACGATATTTGAGCGCAGCCTGCCCTGGGATCATGCGGCAGGCGCCATCTTCCTCAACGAGGCGGGCGGAAGGCTGAGCCGCACCGACGGCTCGCCCTATATAGTGGGAGACGACCGCCGGGGGCTGCTCGGCGCGGCCTCACCCCAGCTATGGGATGAAGCCGCTAAGGTCTTGTTTGGATAAGAGAACTTAAAGCTCGCCTTCAAGCCATCCCTTGAGCTGGCTCTTGGGCGCGGCGCCAACCTTGGTGGCTGCAGGCTGGCCGTTTTTGAACAGGATCATCGTTGGGATGCCGCGAACGCCATATTTGGCCGGCGCATCGGGATGATCGTCGATATTCAACTTCGCGATCATCACCTTGTCGCCGAGTTCGTCGGAAATCTCCTCCAGGGCCGGGCCGATCATCTTGCAGGGACCGCACCATTCCGCCCAGAAATCCACCAGCACGGGCTTGTCAGAGGCCAGCACGTCGGTGGCAAAGCTGCTGTCGGAAATCGCCTTGGTCGCCATATGAATTCTCCTTCTGTGAAGCGCTATCTAGGACGCCGGCAGGCTACCCTCAACTCCCGTCATGGAAATTCTTGCTGCGCCCCCGGAAAGCCCGGCTTGTGCAAGCGCAAAAGATCGGGCGGCAGCGGGACCATCTTTGGCCCGGCCGTATAGAGAAGCGCCGCCTCAATTCTACGTCCGGGGAAAATCACCTCCAAGGCAGCCGAATAAGCTGCCATTTGCCGCAGATGCGGCCGCGGCACATCGTCAGGGCCTTCAGGAACGAACCTCCCTGTCTTGAAGTCAACGACGCGAACCAGGCTCCCGGTCACCAGCAACCGGTCCACCGTGCCTGCAATCACCTCCTCACCCACGACCGCTGCAATGGGCGCCTCGGCCAGCGTTTCCGTTGAAAACAGATCGGCAAAAGCAGGATCCTCAATGATCGACATAGTGCTTTCTATGATTTCGGCCCGGACAGGAGCGTCCTTCACTCGCTGAACCTTCAGCAGCCATTGATCGGCAGCTCCACGGCGTTCCGCAGGTGCGGTGGCGGGAAGGCGCTCATAGAGCGCGTGCAGGCATTTGCCGCGATCCGCCGCTGCGCGCATGGCTGCCGAGGGCGGCGGATGGGGCAGGCTGTCCTCTTCTTGCGCAGAGGGTGTCAGAGGCCGTGGCGGACGTGCCTCCACCGGCGCCTGCTCCCTCAGCCAGGACGGCAGATCGCGCTGGGGCTCGGCAATCGCGGCTGCCGCCATCTGCTCCCTGCGAGGACTAAGGACCTCGGAACCGCGATAGACGCGCTGCGCGCCCCAACGCACCGATGCCTCCTCTGCCGTCCCCAGACGCTCCATCGCCAGCTTTACCTTCGCATACCAGCTCAGTTCCGGCGGCAGCCCCCGCGCTTTCGGGCCAAGCGCCCCCCCAATGATCAGCTTCTCCTCTGCCCTGGTCAGCGCCACATAAAGCAGCCGCCAATGCTCCTCCAATTCCGCCTGCTCTGCCCGGGCGGCGGCTTCTTCGATCACTTCCACCTTTTCACCGCGCCGGGGCGGGAGTACCGGAAGCTTTGGCTGGCCCTCGTGCAAGGACCAGTCGAAACCCCGCCGGTTCCCCATCGCCGTCGGGTCGACGGTCGCATCAGCGAGGATAACCATTGGGGCCTGCAGACCTTTGGCTCCGTGCACGGTCAGCACGCGCACGGCGTCTCCCGAAGCGGACGCATCGCGCACAATCTCTACATCGCCCCGATCGAACCAGTCGACGAAAGTCTGCAACGAAGGATGCGCGTCGCTCTCGAATATCAAGGCCGCATTCAGCAATTCCTCGACCGGATCACGGGCCTCCGCCCCTAGCCGCTCCAACAGTTTTCTGCGGCCATCGAGCGGACCTGAAAGAATATTCTCCAGATAACGATAGGGCGTTGTGAAATCCGCCTGCCCAAGCAATGCGTAGAGCGGCTCCAAAAGATTGGACTGGCCCAAGGTGCGGCGCAAATGGCTCCACAAGCCAACCCCCTTGTCCCGCCGTACCCGCTCCAACAACTCATCCTGGGTCCAACCGATGAGCGGCGAAACCAGCAGATTGGCGAGGTTCAGATCGTCTTCGGGTTGAAGCGCGAACCGAAGCGCTGCCAGCAAATCACGCACCGCCAGGGGCGCGTTGAGGCGCAGGCGGTCGATCCCCGCTACAGGCACCCTTTCCTCATACAAGCGCGCCACGATCAGCCGGGCCAGATCGCTCCGTTTCCGAACAAGGATCATCACGTCGCCCGGACGCAACGGGCGGCCCTTGCTTTCCAGCATCAAGCCCTGGTCGAGCCACTCGCCGATCTGAGCTGCGGTGCGGGCGGCATGCTCCCGCACGGCATCGCTCAGCCAGTCTTCCTCTCCTTCGTCCTCGCTGTCCTGATCTGCCAGCGACGCCGCTGATACGGGATTCCAGAGAATGACCTCGCCGGGATGGGGAACGGCGCTCTGATGCGGGTCAGCGCCCTCGCTGAGCCCCAGGCATTCGCTCCCCAATTCCTCAACGACGGCGTCGACCAGATCAAGCACCGGGGGGGTGGAACGAAAGGACTGAACGAGCGACAATCGATGAAAAGGCTGGTCGGCGTCTTCGGATTTCCGGGAAAAGAACATTTCCGCAGCGCGAAACGCCTCTGGGCTGGTGCCCTGGAAACCGAAGATCGCCTGCTTGAAGTCGCCTACGGTAAAGATGGTGCGGACCTTCTCGCCCTTTGCCCCTTCGCCTGAAAAGAAATCGGAAGCAAGCGCCGCAACTATTTGCCATTGCGATATATTTGTGTCCTGCGCCTCGTCGACCAATATATGGTCCGTGGTCTGGTCCAGCTTGTAACGGATCCAATCCGCCATGCTGTTTTCGTTGAGCAGGCTCACGGTCGTGCGGATCAGATCATCGAAGTCCACCGCCCCTGCAATCCGCTTCGCTTCGGCATAAGCATGCGCATAGGCCCGGCCCGCGGACAGCGCCTGAGCGAAAAGATCCGCCCAGGCAATCCTGCTGCGAAGCTTCAGCAGGCCATTGCAACATTCGGCAAGCCGCGCCGCAATAGCCTCATAGTCGGCCTCGGCCTGGATCAGCTTGGGCGAATATTTGCGCGGCTCCCCCTTGGCCGTCCAAAAGACGGACAGCAGTTCCGCCAGCGTCGCGGCCCTTTCCTCCCCTGTCGCGCTGCACCAGCGCGCAATCAGGTCGCAATGCTCAAGCGCCGTCTTGGTCGCCCAGGCCCTGTTGGCGGTGGCGATCCGCTGGAGGCCCGCGATGTCGAACAACTCATCGGCACAGGCGGAAGCGATCGCAGCCTCGACATCTCCTTGCGGAAGGTCCAGCTTCCCCCGCAGCCATGGGCCGATTTGCTGCGGCAATGACCTCATGGCATCAGGCGCAGCCGCGCATTTCGCCAAGAAATTCGCGGCTCCCTCCTCGCCCAGACGCAGGCTCAGCGCCTGCATGTCGGTCATCAGCGCCACATCCCCGGCCGCCTCTGCGCGGACGAGAAGGTCGGCAAGCGCGGCGCGAGCCATGCTCTTCTGCTCTCGCTCGTCAAGCGGGTGGAAACCGGGGAGCAGTCCTGCCTCGATCGGAAAAGAAGACAAGAGAGTCTGGCAGAAGCTATGGATCGTCTGAATGCGCAACCCGCCGCCACTCGCGTCAAGCACGCTCGCAAACAGCGTGCGGGCATGGTCCCGCGCGGCGGGCCCGGACTCTTCTCCCAGTGCCTCCAGATCGTTGAAGAGGCTCATATCGTCCATCTGCACCCAGGCGGCCAGCCGGTTATGGATGCGTTCCGCCATCTCCGCCGCGCCAGCCTTGGTAAAGGTCAGGCAGAGGATATTTTCCGGGCTGACATCCTTGCGCAACAGCAGCCGGAACACGCGGGCGGTCAGGACATGGGTCTTACCCGTCCCAGCCGATGCGCTCAGCCAGACATGATCCTCGGGGTGCGATGCCAGGCTCTGACTGCCCTTCAAGGGTTGGAGGGGGCCCGTCATGCCCCGCGTCCTTGCGATCCCCGGCCATACCATTCCTCCAGCCGCATAAGCTGGTCATAATCGCCATAGGTGGGAATTTCGGGATGGAGCTTAGCAGTGAATGGCACATTTCCCGTCAGCCATTTCTCCACTGCGTCAATGAAATGCCGTGCAGCCTGTTGCGTGAACTCGCCGGTCACGACCTTCCCATAGCTGCCCTTCGGATCAACCGGACTCTGGCAATAGCCAAAGCCATCCGATTTCGTGTCGCGGCCCATCGACCAATATTCAAAGGCTGAGGCAATCCGTCCGCTTTCCAGCCCATCAAACTCGCCTTGCTCGGCAATCAGCCCCAGCAATCCCAATTGCATGGAAAAGCCCGCCGCCACTTGCTTGCCGCTTGGCGGCTTGCCCGTCTTGTAATCGACAATTGCCAACGTCCCGTCCGGCAGCAGGTCGATCCGGTCGGCCTTGCCGGAGAGATTGACGTCCGCGATTTTCAATCGGCCCCATTTTTCGGCCAGCAAGGGCCTACGCCCCTGCGCAAGATTTTCCGTCACCTGCCTCGCGATCCACTCGACCGCCTTCATGAGCCGTGGCTGCCAAAGAGCCCGCATCAGGGGGTGCGCGTCCGCCGCCGCCAGCATGTCCATGGCCCGGGCATGCAGCTTTGCGGGGTCCCAGCCGTCTTCCTGTGCCCATTTCTCCAGAATGTCATGCACCGCGGTTCCGCGCCAAGCTGCGCTGGGCTCCGCATCGACCGGATCGAGCGCTGCCAGACCAAGCATCTTCCGTGCGTAGAAGCTGTAGGGATCGGCCTTCAGACGATCCACGTCGGTAACTGCAATCTCTCTCGGCCGAATTGCCGAGGGTGGACAAGGCGCGGGCTGAGTTGCCGGGAAATGCCCTTCCGGCTGGTCGATGGCCAATGCGAGGTCACGATATTCGGCGGCTTCGCGCCATTGCTGCCCAGCCATGGCCTTGAGCCTTAACCAGAAGCGTGAGGCAATCGCCGGAGCGCTGGCATCCCTCCGCGCCCGCGTGATCAGCACCTGCGGCGCGCCCAGGGCATTTGCCAGGTCATGCGCTGAAAGGCCAATACGCCGCTCCAGACCGGGCAGACCCAGTTCCTGCCGAATACGTGGAGCAAGCCAGGGATCGGGCGCCGGAAGCGCGGGCCATGTCCCTTCGTTCAACCCGCCGAGGATCATCAGGTCCGCCTGCTGCAACCGGGCCTCAAGCAGGCCCAATATCGCGATGCGCGGATGCCCGCCCTGCGGCGGCCGAACTGCGGTAGCGGACAGTATCTGTTGCAGCAGGAACAATAAGGCACGCGGGTCGGTTTCTCGCGGCCCTTCCTCGGCGGCCGCCTCCATCTCGGCGAAGGTGGAGGCAGCTTGATGGCCTTGATGCCCGGCCCAGACCCGTTCGCCTGACAATGTCCCCGCCGCCTCGCGAAGCGCAGCCAGTTGGATCGGCAGGGCACTCGATGCACTGAATGCGCGCTCCAGTGGCGCCAGAATGGAACTGACGTCATTCCACCAAGCGAGCAGCGTGGCGTTCTGGACCTTGGCCTTCTGGATATGCTGGCCAATGCCCTCAATACCTGCAGCCGGTCTCGGTCCCCTCAGGGCCAGATCGAGGCGTCTTACCTGTTCGAGCCAGGGCAGGCGCCCTTCCCCGGCATTGACCAGAGGATGTTTGAGCAATGCGAGGAGCGGGACAGGCGCAAATCTTTCGGCGGCGGCCTCGGCAATCGCGATCAGCAAAGTACCGGGAGGCAGTTCGCTGAGGGGCCGGCCGGCGCTGTCGTCCGCCTCCACCCCCCAGCGCTTCAGATGGGCCGAGACACGCGTTGCAAGTGCCCGGTCGGGAGTGACGAGCGCCGCCGTCTTGCCGGGCGTTTCCAATGCCTCGCGCAGAGCGATGGCAATGGCCTGAGCTTCGTCAGCGGGCGTCGCCACTTCAAGCGCCCGCACGCCCGCGAGATTGCGCTCAGCCGTCTCCAGATCCCGCCACTTGATCGTCAGCCTGGGTGGCAGAAGAGCGTTGGAGATATTCCTGCTGCGGACGGCTCGAGCATCATGCCCGCCGCCCCAGCGCCACATCGCCACTTCGTCCCGATGGATTCCCATCCGGTCGAGCAGCAGCTTCAATGCAAATTGCGGGTGCGTCTCAATCGGGCGTTTTCGAAAGCCCGAAACGGGATCCGCGTCGAACGGACCGATACTGTCCCATTCTTCCGCCGTCATGTGGAGGTCGAGATCGGGGAGGACAACGGCGCCGCGCTCCATGCGCGCGACGCGGTACAAAAGCTCGGCCACGGCCGGCGCAGGCGTTGCAATGCCGGCCGCCACCACAAAGCCGGGGGGCGGCTCATTGCGCCAACGCGCCGCAATATGGGAAAGCAGCCGGTTTCGTCTTTCCGCCGCATCGACCAGTCCGCGGAGCGCCAATTCCCTGGGCCACCTATCAAGAAGAATATTCAACAGCTCCAATGACCTGTGCCAATGTTCTGACAAGTCGACTGAAATATTGAGGTCCTTCAATTTCTCAGGTCCCAACCTCTCCACCAGAAGCTGGTCCAGCGTCTGCGCCAGGGCCATGCCCAGCCGCATAGCCTCTCCCGCATCGACGGGGCGCCCAGCGGCGGCGCGGACGTCTTGCACCAGGCAGGCCAGGATCATTTGGCGTTCCATGGGCGGGATGGCGGGCGGAATGTCCGCGTCCGCTCCTATGGGATCAAGCGCGCTGCCGAGCTTTTCGCCCAGTTCGAGATCGCCAACGGGGACCAGCCGGGGTAGCAGCAAGCCTGTTTCTGCCCGTCGTACGAAGGCCTCGCTGATGGACCGGGCGGCACGATTGGTGGGCACGAGGATGATGCCCCGTGCAAGCCCCATCTGGTCCTTTCCATGCTGCGCGATCAGGCCCGCTGCCAAGGCGTCGGCAAAGGCCCGGTGGGCCGGAATGGTGAAGACGGAAGGTTTTTCGGCGCTAGCCACCGGCGATGATGGCTTCGGCCTTAGGGATTGCGCCGGGCGAGCCTATGTCGAACCACAGCCCTTCATGCGACACACCGTAAAGGCGGCCTTCCTCTATGGCCCGATTCCAGAAATGATTTGTGGAAAAGGCCTCACCCGGAGGATCGCGCAGCAGCCGTGGCGATACAAGTTGGACCCCGGTGAACACGAAGGGCGCCAGCCTGCCTGACCGGCGGCGCGTAATCCTTCCCAGTTCGTCCATGTGAAAATCGCCGGGCCCCTTGTGGCAATTCGCCCGTGCATGCGGCACGAGCAGCAGCAGAGCGTCCATTTTCTCATCGTTCCAATGACTGCCCAGCATCTCGATCGTGTCCTCGGGACCGTCGATCCAGATATTGTCGCTATTGGCGCAGATGAACGGCTCTTCCCCCAGCACGGGAAGCGCCTTGACGAGGCCGCCACCAGTTTCCAGCAGCTTGTCCCGTTCGTCGGAGATCACAATGTCCATGGAGCTTTTCCGAGCGCGGACGTGCGCTATGAGCGCGTCGGGAAGATAATGGACATTCACCACCGTCTTCTGAATCCCGCCCGCCTCAAGACGATCCAGCGCATGATCCAGCAATGGCTTGCCAGCCACCTTCACGAGCGGTTTTGGCCGCGTGGCCGTCAGCGGCCGCATGCGCTTGCCAAGTCCCGCCGCCATGAGCATCGCGGTTTTCACGGGCATTCCGTTCTTCATGCTTCCTGATGCTCCGCCAACGCATAATGGCGCTTTGCCGCCGGCACATTGCTCGCAAACCAGGCGGCGACCGGCGCCAGAGCCGGATGTTTGAGATCCCGTTCGAGCAGGTCCCACATGCGGGGTAGGAAAGACAGGTAACGGGGCTTTCCGTCGCGTTTCCACAGTCTGGTGAAGATACCGATGATCTTTGCGTTCCGCTGAGCGCCAAGAACCGCATAGGCGGCGTCGAAATGGCCGTTGGGCCTGGCGAGGCGCTTGTAGAGGGCGATCATCTCCGCCTCGAGCTCTGGCGGAACATCGCGGCGCGCATCCTGCAAGAGCGAGACCAGGTCATAGGCCGGATGGCCCACCAATGCGTCCTGAAAATCGAGCAGACCCAGCCCATGAGAGGCCTCATGATCGGGAACCAGCATGATATTTTCGGCATGATAGTCGCGCAGGACCGTCACCTTGGGCGCATCATCCTCTTCGGCGACCGGCAGGATCTGATCCCAGGCGGTGCGATAGGCGGCCGCGTCGACCTCCAGCCCTGCCGCCGGGCAATACCATTCGGTCAGCAGCCCTGCCTCGCGCTGATATTCGGAACGGTCATAGGGCCGCAATTCAGCGGCCGGGCGCGTATGCAGATCGGCAAGGAGGGAAACGGCGCGCTCATAAACGCTATGCTCCTCATGCGGGGCTGCCTCCAGATACTCCCGCACCCGGATGTCACCGAAATCCTCCAGCAACACCAGACCATGATCAAGGTCCCGCGCATAGATTTGCGGTGCTGCGAAGCCCTGCCCCAGCAGGTGATCCGCTACCTTCAGGAAAGGGCGCGGATCCTCATGCGGCGGGGGTGCGTCCATCAGCACGGCACGCCGCTCGGCCTCATCATCGATGATGCGGAAATAACGGCGGAAAGACGCATCTCCCGCAAGCGGAAGAATACGCGCATCGGCCCAGCCGGCGGTATCAAGAAAGGCAGGCGCGGCGGCGGGCGGGATCATTTCAATGGCCATCGCTCTTTCCATGCAGCAGGCACCGTTGCTGTCAAGCGCCTCGATCCATCAGGCAGCGCTTCGATCGTCAGAACGAGGCTGTGGGGCCACAGCGAGCCGCCCATCCGTTCTGGCCATTCGATGAGAAGAAGACTGTCCTGCAGCAGTTCGCCAAGCGCGAGTTCCCCTATCTCTGCCGCATCCTCCAGCCGGTAGAGGTCGACATGAGTCACCGGGTATCGAACCAGCGGCGGGTCATAGGGCTGCACGATCGCAAAGCTCGGGCTGGGGGCTTCCTCCTCCAGTCCCAAGGCAGCGAGCAACCCTCGGGCCAGCGTAGTCTTTCCGGCCCCCAGCCCTCCTTCCAGCGCGATCGCATCGCCGGGTCTCGCCACCTGCGCCAACCGTGCCCCGAGCGCCAGCATCTCCGCTTCAGTCCCGATGATCATCCGCGCGGCAACTCCATGGTGATGGCCGTTCCCTCGCCAAGTTCCGACACCAGGTTCAGCGTGCCGCCATGCGCCTCCACCAATTGCCGCGCGAGTGGAAGGCCAAAGCCCAGCGACTCTCCTTTCTTCGCCTGTTCAGCCCGTTTGAATCGATCGAACGCCAGCGCCTGCGCCTTGACGTCCATGCCCGGACCATTGTCCGAGACAACGATCCGGGCGGACTGGCGGTCACCTTCCCCATGAAGCAGAACGCGTCCGCCGGCATGGGTATATCGAATTGCGTTGGCCAGGAGATGGTCTATGGCTTCGCCGAGCCGCTGGCTGTCGCCCGATACCACGCCAAGGCTCTTGTCGGCCTGGATCGCAAGCTCGATCTCCTTGGCCTCTGCGTCACTCCGGTAATGTCCGGCCCGTTCCTGGATCAGATCGCCAAGGTCCACGGGCCGCATGTGCAACGGCAGGGCTCCGGCTTCGCCTTGCGTCAGGTCAAGGACATTGTCGATCAGGCTGGAGAGGCGGGCCACGCTTTCCATGATGGCGCCGACATATTCCCTGGCCTGGTCTGGAAGTTCCCCGGCATAGCCAGCCTCCAGCATTTCCGTGAAGCCCGCAATGGATGTGAGCGGCGTACGCAGTTCGTAGCTCATGTTCGACACGAAAGCAGTCTTGATCTGGTCGGCCTCTTCCAGCGCAGTGTTGCGGTCCCTCAAGGCCTGCTCGATCCGGCGGCTGTCGGTCACGTCCAGCATGGTGAAAAGCGCGTTGCCGTCGGGCAACGGAATGGCCGCGAACTCGAAATGCTGCCCATCCGCGAAGGCAACCCGCCCGCCCCGCTGCTTGCGTTCCACCGTGGCGGAGCGAACCAGTTCACGGACGACCGCAATTTGATCGGGTTTCAGCAACTTGTGAGCAACCCTTTCCATTAACTGATCGACGCGCGGATGTTCAGCAAGGACCTTTTCCTCAAAGCCCCAGATCTTCTTGAAACGGTTGTTCCACAGGTGCAGCCGCCCATCGGAGGCAAAGACGCCAATGGCTTCGAACAGATTGTCGAAAGTGGCTGCGCGCACTCGCAGCAAGGTGTCCCGGGCGCTGGAAAGCTGAACCTGCTCCGTCCGGTCTTCAAAGATCAGCAACAGCCCACCGTCGGGCAAGGGCTGGGCAAATACCCGCAAATGCATGCCGTCGGGCAGAAGCCAATTTTCCTCGACGGACTGGGTCGAAAGGAACCAGTCCCGCCGCTCCGCCCGCCAGGCCGGGAAGTCACGGCTGCCCGGAAGCCGCCCCGCCTCGCGCATGGCGTCGAGAACCCGATCGAACTCAGGAGCATCGGCCAGGTTTTCGGTGCGAAGGCCGAACAGACGCTGGAAGGGCTGGTTGGAGAAGCGCAGCGTCCGGTCCGCTGCGAATTGCGCCACTCCTGCGGACAGGCGGTCCAGCATGTCGCGCTGCGCCTCTGCCAGCCGCTTATATTCGCTACGCGCCTGCTCCAGTTCATGCATGTCGATGGCATAGCCCGCGACCCCGGCTTCCCCCAGCGGCACGTCAACGACTCGCATCATCCGCCGCTCGCCGTCGATCGTGGCGGGCACCAGCCTTGCATAGGACACGCCGGATTCGAGCGCCGTGGCGGCGGCCGCTATCGGTGAGAGGCCATCGATAGGCTCAACAAGTTCCAGGCCGTTCAGAATGACTTCCTGCGCATCCTTCGCATCCACCGATTGCACATAGGCAGAGTTGACGAGGGACAAGCGAAGATCGGGACTGCGGTGCCACATCGGCATGGGGGCCGCTTCAATGACACCCGCCAGCGATTCCAGGGCACGGGCGAGCCTGTCCTTCTCTTCCGTGAGAGCCACTATTTCGATCTGGCTGTCGGTTGCATCAAACAGCCACAGGATTACGGCTCCCGGACCCGAAACGCCAGCACCGGCGGGAGCCCCCTTCACCAGCAATGCCCTTGAGGACCCCTGCGCGCTGACTGGCCGCGTGAAGCTCTTCCCGGCCTTTTGCGCCGCACTGATGTCACGGGCCAGCGTTTGGCCATCCTCCGGCTTCAATCCGCCTTCGGCTTCAGTGAGTTGGGATATGAACTTGGGAACGCTCTCCAGCCCTAGCCAGCCCGCCAGACGGTCCGGCGCATCGAGCCGCCCGTCGGCCCGCACCATGACCGGCAACGCGGGCGCCGATTCCAGCAGCGTCGCCAGCCGGTCCGCCTGTTCTGCCGCAAAGGCTGCCCGGCGGCGCATTGACAGGCCAGCGTAAATAGCCGCGCCCGCACCAATCAGCCAAAGAGCCGCAATCGCCCCCAGGACGGCCATGGTCGTGGAGGACAGGGCTAGCATCCGGTATTCAGCCCCTGGCGGTTGCAATAATTACCGGATGTCTTGCCCATGCAGGGGCAGTAGCCCAAAGAGCGCGGCGGGTGAAGCCGCGATGAGACATCCTATGCGGATAGGATCAATCTTTGATGCAGTAACTCGTCATCCCCGCTTTCGCGGGAATGACGAAGGCGGAAATCAGTAGCGGTAATGGTCAGGCTTGAACGGCCCTTCAGTGGGGACGCCGATATAGTCGGCCTGCTTCTGGCTGAGCTTGGTGAGCTTCACGCCCAGCTTTTCGAGGTGCAGCGCCGCCACCTTCTCGTCCAGATGCTTGGGCAGCACATAGACCTGATTCTGATATTGATCATTTTTGGTGAAAAGCTCGATCTGCGCCAGCACCTGGTTGGTGAAGCTTGAGGACATCACAAAGCTTGGATGACCGGTGGCGCAGCCGAGGTTCACCAGGCGTCCCTTGGCGAGGACAATGATCTGCTTGCCGTCCGAGAACTCGACCAAGTCCACCTGCGGCTTGATCTCCGTCCATTTGTAATTGGCAAGCCCGCTGATCTGGATCTCGCTGTCGAAATGGCCGATATTGCAGACAATCGCCATCGGCTTCATCGCCCGCATATGGTCGACCGTAATGACGTCCTCATTGCCGGTGGCGGTCACGAAGATATCGGCCCGCTGGACCGCTTCCTCCATGGTCACCACTTCATAGCCCTCCATGGCAGCCTGAAGCGCGCAAATCGGATCGATCTCCGTCACCAGCACGCGCGCGCCGCCATTGCGAAGCGAGGCGGCCGATCCTTTGCCGACATCGCCAAAGCCCGCAACAACGGCAACCTTGCCGGCCAGCATGACGTCGGTGGCGCGGCGGATGGCGTCGACCAGCGATTCCTTGCAGCCATAAAGATTGTCAAACTTGCTCTTGGTGACGCTGTCATTGACGTTGATCGCCGGGAAGGGAAGCTTGCCCTTCTTGCTGAGGTCGTAGAGGCGGTGGACGCCGGTGGTCGTCTCTTCCGAAACGCCCTTGATGTTCTGGACGGTCTTGGTGAGATAACCCGGGCGCTCGGCAAGGAACCGCTTCAGCACCGCGCAGAAAATCTCCTCTTCCTCATTGGAGGGGGTGAAAAGTTCCTCCCCAGCCTCAACGCGCGCGCCCCAGAGGGCGAACATGGTGGCGTCGCCGCCATCGTCCAGGATCATGTTGCAGGTCTGGTCCTGGCCCCAGTCGAAGATGCGAACGACATAGTCCCAATAGTCCTGCAGACTTTCGCCCTTGATGGCGAAGACCGGGATAGAGCGCGCGGCGATGGCTGCCGCGGCATGGTCCTGCGTCGAAAAGATATTGCAGGTGGCCCAGCGCACCTCGGCACCCAATTCCACCAGCGTCTCAATGAGCACGGCCGTCTGGATGGTCATGTGGAGGGAGCCAGTGATACGCGCGCCCTTCAGCGGCTTGGATGCGCCGAATTCCTGCCGCAGGGCCATCAGGCCCGGCATCTCCGTTTCGGCGATACGGATTTCGGCCCGGCCAAAATCGGCAAGTCCAATATTGGCGACGACAAAATCGGTAAAATCAGCAACAGGTGCAGTGGCCACAATGGTCTCCCGGGGCTTCTTCGAAGGACATCCGGCCGCCACAGCAATGGGGCGGCACGGGTTGAGGTCTCTCTAACAACCCGTGCCGGCAGAATCAAATCAAATATAAAGATTTCTTTATATGAATCATTTGGCCGCCATGGTGAGAGGACATTTCGCCCCCGGAAGCCGCGGATCGGCGCCTGCCCGCTGCGCCAGAGCCACCAGTGCGGCCTTGTGCGGAGCTGCGGCATTGGCAGCCCTTGTCAAGGACTGCATATCGGAGCAGTCGAGACCTTCCGCCCCGGCGCCATAGCTGTTCGCAAGCGATGTCACATAGCCATCATAGGCATTGAGCGCCGCCTTCGCGCCCAGCGCCTGTTCGAAATGGCCGCGCAAATCATCATTCACCTGCGTCAGCGCTGTCCGCTTCGCTCTAATGAAATCATTATATTCATTGAGGAAATTCACACCCGTATTCCGGCACCTGAGCGCCGACACCATGAGCATGGTTTCAAAATCGCGCACCTGGGCCGCCTCTATGGCTTGAGTGCTCCAGCAGGAAGCCGCCTGCACCGGCGCCGTCGAAATGAGGGCCGTTACGCCCACCATCACCTTCAGAATGTTTCGCATGTTCAATCCCCGTCCCGATCCCCACGGACGGAGCATGCGCCTCACAACTTGTGCAAAGATTGAGCAGCTATCTTAATGCCCGGTTACGGATGACTGTTCAGCTTCGAAGAGCCGCTGGTAAAGATATCATGTCAAAATGACTATCGTCGCCCCTGCGCAGGGACGACGGAAATATCCTTCCAAGGCCCCGTCCCCCGTCACGCGTGGCCGCTCTGATTGGCGAGCAGGCTGGCATCAATGCCGCTGGCGGACCATGCCGCCGTCCAGCGGTCGCGGGTCTGCGTGCCGAAGAGCAGCATGTCGCTCGCCGGGGCGACGAACCAGCCATGGCGGGTCATCTCCTCTTCAAGCTGCCCCTGCCCCCATCCGGCATACCCCAAAGCCACAATATATTGGGCCGGGCCCCGCCCTTCGGATATGGCCTTCAGCACGTCGAGCGACCCGCTGAGCCCCCAGTGGCCGCTCACCTGCAGCATGTCCTGCCCGCCCCAGTCGAGGCTATGCAGAACAAAGCCCCGCTGCCGCTCGACCGGACCGCCTCTCAAGACTGGCACATGTTCCACCTCACCACCCGGAAGGTCGAACTGGGCCAGCAATTCTCCCAGGGAAAAGCCCGGAATTTCCAGCCCGATATTGATGCCCAGCGCTCCATTTTCATCATGAGCGCAAAGCGCGATCACAGACCTTTCGAAATTGGGATCCCCTATGCCGGGCATCGCCAGCAACAAACTTCCAGAATAGAATGGCGCCTGGTTCATACGGACAGGATATCGAACTTGCCGCCCCTGGTCCAATAGCGCGTCGGCTTTGCGCGCTTTCGATCGGGTCACCGGCATATATTTCGCGCCGGGAAGTTTCGGGCGCTTGACTTGAGGATGGTCAGGCACGACCTCTGGCGCGCCATTCAGAATCGGAAAGGACCTCCAAAATGACCATCAGCAAGGGCGACAAGCTTCCCCAGGTGACGTTCACGATCATGACCGCCAACGGCCCTGAAGCAGTCGACAGCGACACCTATTTCAAAGGGAAGCGGGTGGCGCTTTTCTCGGTCCCGGGGGCGTTCACGCCGACCTGCTCGGCCAAGCACCTTCCGAGCTACGTCGAGAAGGTTGAGGAATTGAAGGCAAAGGGCATTGACGAAATCGCCTGCACCGCCGTCAACGATCCTTTTGTCATGGGCGCGTGGGGCAAAGCCAACGGCGTCGAGGGCAAGGTGACCATGCTTGCCGACGGAAACGGCGCCTTTGCGAAGGCTGTCGGCCTGGAAATGGACGGCAGCAAATTCGGCCTCGGCACGCGCGGCCAGCGTTTCTCCATGATCGTGAATGACGGCGTCGTCGAGGAAATCTTCGTCGAAGCTCCTGGCGACTACAAGGTGTCTTCGGCCGAACATATGCTCGAGCAGCTTTAAGGTTTTTGCGGGATTTTCATTTCCACCCGCTCAGGCTGAGCCTGTCGAAGCCCTCTGCTTTCTTGAAAAGAAGAGGAGCCCTTCGGCAGGCTCAAGGCCAATGGAAGTAGCCAAGAAGCGGAATCTCTCTCCCTCAGGCCCCTTCCCGCATCCCGCCAAAAGCGTTACCCTTGCCCCATGACTCCTTTGGTTCAAGGCAAGGATGTCGTCGCCAGGCTCGACGAAATTTACCAGGCAGCTTTGCAAAATCTGCGCTCGGCCCTGTTGCGCTTTGCGGCCGAAGGCATCACGCCCGGCCCCGAAGCAGCGGAACAGCGGCTTTTCTGCTATCCCGAACTGCGTGTGACGCACAATGGAGGGCCCGATGCTTCCCAATATGGCCGGTCCTTCGCCCGGTTGTCGGCCCCTGGGGTGTTCATAAGCACAATCACTCGCCCCGCCATGTACGCCAATTATCTGTCCGAACAGATTGACCTGCTCGTCCGGGATTATGGCGTGAAGGTAGAGGTCGGAAAAAGCACGCAACAGATCCCCTTCCCCTATGTCGTCGACGGGCTCGACATGTCAGCGCTTGAGGGCGTTGCGCCAAGTGAGCTCGCCCGGCACTTCCCTTCCACTGACCTTGCCCATATCGGCGACGAGATCGCGGACGGCCTCTTCCTTCCGGATGCGGAGGGCGTCCGGCCGCTTGCCCTGTTCGACGGGCTGCGCACGGATTTTTCGTTGGCCCGCCTGCAACATTATACCGGCACGCCGCCGGAGCATGTGCAGCGCTTTGTCCTCTTCACCAATTACCACCGCTATGTCGATGAGTTCGTGAGCTGGGGCTGCGAGGCACTGAAAAAGGGAGGCCGCTTTACGGCGCTGTCCGGCGCGGGCGGCGTGTTTGTGACCCCTGATACGGCAGACCCAGCCCGCACCATAGCAGATAGCGCCTGGCGCAGGCATCAAATGCCTGCCTATCATTTGATGGCGCCCGACCGCAGCGGCATCACCCTCGTCAATATCGGCGTCGGCCCCTCGAACGCAAAGACGATCACGGACCATCTGGCGGTCGTCAGGCCAGAAGCCTGGCTGATGATCGGCCATTGCGGCGGGCTGCGTCCCAGCCAGCGGATCGGCGACTATGTGCTCGCTCACGCCTATCTGCGCGACGACCATGTGCTCGATGAAATGCTGCCCCCCGAAATCCCCATCCCGGCCATCGCCGAAGTCCAGCTCGCCATGGCGAGGGCTGCGCATGACATCCTCGGCGGCACGGAGGAGGAGTTCAAGCGGCGGCTACGCACTGGCACGGTCGTGACCACCGACGACCGGAACTGGGAACTGCGCTACTCCAATTCCGCGCTTCGCTTCAGCCTCTCGCGGGCTGTCGGGATCGACATGGAAAGCGCCACGATCGCAGCCCAGGGCTATCGCTTTCGCGTTCCCTATGGGACCCTGCTCTGCGTTTCGGACAAGCCATTGCATGGCGAATTGAAGCTGCCGGGCCAGGCGAACCGCTTCTATGAGGAGGCGATCGCCAGCCATTTGCGCGTGGGCGTCGAGACCTGCGAACTGCTGAGGCAGGAGGGGGCGAAACTGCATAGCCGCAAATTGCGGGCGTTCAACGAACCGCCGTTCAGGTGAGGTGTCGAGCTATTGGCCCCCTCTCCACGGCGGGGAGAGGGAAATCCACCCCAGCCCATAATCCGAACGGATGGTCCGACATTCCTTGGAATTGTCCGGAAGGAACATAGTGACCGGCCCGATTGTTTGGCATCGTCTCAACAGGGCTGGGATCGGACAGGATTAAACAATTGAAGCAGACCCGAAGGGCGCTGATGCGCCGGAAACGTGTGCTCGTGACGGGCGGCGCTGGGTTTCTTGGCTCCTTTCTGTGCGAAAGGCTGCTGGCCAAGGGCAATGAGGTCGTCTGCGTCGATAATTTCTTCACCGGCACGCGCGACAACATAGCTTCGATGCATGGCGATCACCGCTTCGAGCTGCTGCGCCATGACATCACCTTCCCCCTCTTTGTCGAGGTGGACGAGATCTACAATCTCGCCTGTCCCGCCAGCCCGATCCATTATCAGTTCGACCCGGTTCAGACGACCAAGACCAGCGTGCATGGCGCGATCAACATGCTGGGGCTCGCCAAGCGGACCGGCGCGAAGATCCTTCAAGCCTCCACCTCGGAAATCTATGGCGATCCGGAAGTGCATCCCCAGAGCGAGGACTATTGGGGCCGGGTCAATCCGATCGGCCCCCGCTCCTGCTATGATGAGGGAAAGCGCTGCGCCGAAACACTGTTCTTCGACTATTGGCGGCAGCACCAGCTATCGATCAAGGTCGCCCGGATTTTCAACACCTATGGCCCGCGCATGCAGCCCGATGACGGCCGCGTCGTGTCCAACTTCATTCTCCAGGCGCTGAGGGGTGACCCGATCACAATCTATGGTGACGGGATGCAGACACGTTCCTTCTGCTTCGTGGACGACCTGATCGAAGGGTTGATCCGGCTGATGGCTTCTCCCGATGATGTGACGGGGCCCGTCAATCTCGGCAATCCAGTCGAATTCACGATGTTCGGCCTTGCCGAGGCGGTCATCAAGCTTACTGGCAGCAAGTCGCGGATCGAACATCGTCCCTTGCCGAAGGATGATCCGCGTCAGCGAAAGCCGGATATCGGCCTTGCCAAGCGGCTGCTCGACTGGGAACCGACCGTTCCGCTGGAAGAAGGGCTGCGCCGCACCGTCAGCTATTTCCGGGACCTGATTGACCGGGGCGAACTGCACGCATGACGGAACGAACCATTTTGGTGACCGGCGGCGCGGGCTATGTCGGCTCGCATTGCTGCAAGGCCTTTGCCCGCGCAGGGTGGCGGGTGGTGACCTTCGACAATCTGTCCCGCGGCCATGCAGAAGCGGTGCAATGGGGTCCGCTGATCAAGGGCAATATTCTGGATGCCGAGGCTTTGGATGCTGCCTTTCGTGAATATAAGCCCGATCTGGTCGGTCACTTCGCCGCCTTTGCTTATGTCGAAGAGTCAGTCCGTCAGCCGGAGCTTTATTACCGCAATAACTGCATCGGCAGTTTCACCTTGCTGGAAAGGATGCGGGCGGCGGGAGTCAGCAAGCTCATTTTTTCAAGCACCTGCGCGAGCTATGGGGTGCCGGGGCACGTGCCGATCGGTGAGGATCATCCGCAATGGCCGATCAACCCCTATGGCTGGTCGAAGCTGATGGTAGAGCGGATGCTCTCGGACTACGCCTCCGCGCATGGTCTGGACAGCGTGGCGCTTCGCTATTTCAACGCGGCTGGATGCGATCCCGAGGGAGAGATCGGCGAGTGGCATGAGCCGGAAACACACGCCATTCCGCTGGCGATAGCGGGGGCATTGTCGAATGACCGCCCCTTCACTGTCTTTGGGAGTGATTTCGAGACGCGGGATGGCAGCGCCATTCGCGATTATATCCATGTCAGCGACCTAGCCCGGGCGCATGTGCTGGCCGGGGAATGGATCATGGGCCAACAGGGTTTCCATATGTTCAACCTCGGCACCGGCCAGGGGACGACAGTGCTTGAGATCGCCAATGCCGTTGCCAAGGCCTGCAACTCGACGCAGGCGCCGCAACTTGGGCCAAGGCGCGCAGGCGATCCGCCCATCCTGATTGCCGACGCAGCGAAGGCGAAAAGGGAGCTTGGCTGGGAAGCGGAGATGTCGGACATCGACACGATCGTGCGCACTGCGGTGCAATGGTATCGGCGTAGCCAAGCCGTCTGAGGGCGGCGAATATTTGACGATCAATTGACCGCAACATCACCGTCGTCTCTGCGAAGGCAGGGACGGCGGTTTTCTTCATGTTTCTTCACACACCAAGCGCGCTCATTCCTGCCGCCGGGCAAAGGGCATAGCGACCGCCGAAAGCGGCTGCTTGGGCTTCAGCATATCCTCAGGGCTGCCCTCACCAACCAGCTTGCCCTGGTCAAGGCAGATCACATGATCAACCTGCCGGACCGTCTCCAGCCGGTGGGTGATGATCAGAATCGTGCGGCCAGCAAAGCGATCCTCCAGCGCCGCGCGTATCCTTGCCTCCAACGAGGTGTCGAGGGCGCTTGTGGCTTCGTCGAGGATCAGCATGTCGGGATCGCGGAGGATCGCCCGAGCGATGCCCACGCGCTGCCTCTGACCGCCCGACAGGTTCAGCCCCTGCTGCCCAACCCAACTGGAATCGCCATATTCCAGGCCGGAGAGCAGTTCGGTAAGGCCGGAAAGCTCATAGGCTTCCTTAAGCGCGGGCTCATCGGGATTGTCCCGCGACATTGCCACATTGTCGCGAATGGTTCCCTCAAAGAGATCGATGTCCTGCCCGGCGACTGCGAGGCGGCCGAGCCAGTCCTCCCGGCGAATGTCGCCCATGTTCCGGTCCCCCAGCAGGATGCGTCCCTCATCAGGGCTGTATAGGCGGAGCAGGAGGTTCACGACGGTGGTCTTGCCGGAACCGCTTGCGCCGACGAGGGCCGTCACCTTGCCCTTGGGAATGTCGAAGCTGACGTCCCGCAGCGCCGGGCTGCCGTCATAGGCAAAGCTGATATTGCGGAAGCGAATGGCCTCATAACTTTCCGGCATTGCCTGGGACCCATCAGGGGGAAAGCTCTTGCCCTCTGGTCCGATCATCTTTCGAACCGCCTTGAGCTGAGGCGCGGACTGGGCGAGGAAAAGCAGATTGCCTTCGAACTCGCGCAGATGAGGCTGCAAGCGGTAGAGCAGCGCCACGATGGTAAGCGTTGCGTGGAAGTCGATCTGAAGCGCACTGGCTCCGGCGACAATGAGGCACAAGATGGCGAGATAGCCTATTTCGGTCGCGGGACTGATGGCCGCATTGAGGCGGTCCATGCGGGCAAGGCTTTGGCGCGCAGCGGCGGAAGATTGGAGGAAGGCCCGGTGCTGCGCCGATTCCCGGCCATAGGCACGGATGGCGCGCATGCCCTGAAGCGTCATGAGCATAAGGCCGCCCATGGACTGATGCTCTGCCTTCACCGCTGCGCCGAGTTCCGTAACGGGGCGGGAGAGCCTGCCGAGGAAAGCTGAAACCAGAAACGCGCAGACGGCGGCGGCGAGCGTGATCTTCCACGACAGGGCAAAGAGGAAGATCGCGAAAACCAGGATCGCGCATATATTGATGATGACGCGCGTGAACGCCGTATTGGCGGCGGCGACACCCCAGCTATCAGTGCCCAATATCTCCATCAGTTCCGCCTGTTCATGGCGGCGTATGAACTCATAGGCGACCTGGAGATATTGGCGATGAATGCGATTGCGGGCCGTTTCGCTGATGCGCGCGCTGAGCGCCGCCGAGATGCGGGCATAGGCATAGCCGATAATGCCCCGCAGCACGATAAGGCCGAAGATGACGGCCGCAAGCGGTGCCGGGCCTCCCAGCGTGTCGAGCAGCCAGACCGCGCCCGCGCCAAAGGTCTGCATGGCCGCTTCCGGCTGGTCAAATTGCCCGAGCGCCGCATAGAGAAACAGAATGATAAGGCTTATGCCTGCTGTTTCGGCCAGCGAGGCGAGGACGCCCAGCATGACCAGCAACGGCGTCCTCTGCCGCGCCGCCGGTATCATTTCCAGCAATGCCCACAGGTCTTTGAGCGTCGCGAGGCGATCGGCTAGAAGGCCACCATTACGCACCCATGGTTTCTCCCCCCGCAAAGCCGTCCCTTCCGCCGATAACGAACTTTCTTGGCCTGTAATCCCAGCGGCGGCGGCGCTCTCCAGAAACCCGCCGTCTTATGCCACGGATGAGGGCCCTTGGCAGCCGCCATGGCAGCGCAGCCGCCAAATGCATAGGCGCGCGGCGGCCCATTTCGCCCATCAGTTTCGCCGCGGACGAAAGGTCACCACGTTCAGCCGCAGTGATCAGGCTCCATAGCATGAATCCATTCTGTCCGCGAATGATGGCGCGGCGGCGATCGGGGTGGCGGCTCAGCATCTCCTTCCCGACCAGATCGAAGGAGCGGACCATCCGCATCATGTCGCTCGACATGTTTCCCGCAAGGTCGCGATAGCCGGTCAGCGGTTCGGGCACCAAGGCGAAGCGGTATTTCTCGGCAATGCGGAAATAGATCGAGAAATCCTCACACCCCTGGGCACCGCGCTCATGCAGGCTGCTGTCGAAACCGCCAGCCGCCTCAAGAGCAGCCCGCTTTATCAAAGGTGCGCTGCCATTGCCGACGAAATTGCCAGCGAAGATATCGTCGAGCACCTGCCCCGATATTCGGGGGCGGAAATTGGTGCTGATGATGAGGCTCTCGGCATCGATCTTGGCATACCAGGTATAGGCAAGGCCAGCCGCTTCCCCCGCCCGCTTCAGCGCCTCGAGTTGCTTTTCGATCTTGGCCGGCGCCCAAAGATCGTCCGAGTCCACAAAGGCGATCAGGTCGGAACCAGCGGCCTTCCACCCCCTGTTGCGCGCCGCCGCGACGCCGGCATTGGCCTGCTGGATCAAGGAAATGCGGGGGTCCTCCGCCGCTTCCCCCAGCACCATGTCTGGCGTGGCATCGGGCGAACCATCATCCACGACAATGATGTCCAGCGTCTTATGCGTCTGATAACGAACGCTGCAGAGCGTTTCGCCGAGCGTATCCATTGCCTTGTAGGCAGGGATGATGGCGCTCACCAACTCCTTGGGCTGCTCAGGATCGATCCCCAGCATGTCCGCAATGCTTTTCTTGATCTCGTCACAAGACCTGGACGCCATGCCCTGCTCCATGGCCCGGTCAAGCATGGCGCTCGTCGCGGGCCAGTCGAGCGCGAAACTCGCGGGGGTCCTGCAGGCGCCGGTGCACAATGCTTCCAGCAGCATGGAGGCAGCGAACCATATCCCTTCGTCTCGAGGTTCGAGCAGTGGCAGGGGCGGCAGGTTCTGGAGCGGTTGCCCTTGCGCGGAGGCCACAGCCCGGCACCAGAGTCCGAAATAGGCGAGCGCTATTTCCTGGCCTTCGGGCCGCTGATCGCCCCGACCGCAGATATCGCCCAACCCCCTGAAGCCCTTGCCGATGACCGTCGCGGCATCGCAAAATAGCTGAGTAACGTTCGCGGAAAGGCTGTCAGGGCCAAGCCTGTAATAGGAATAAAGCTCGGGGACCGGTGCAAAGCGCCCCCCGGCAAGGGCAAGGCGCTGCCACAGGTCCCAATCCTCGCAGGTCTTGAGGCTGCTGTCGAAGCCCCCCACCTCCTCGATTTGCTGGCGCAGCACCAGTAGGGAATGCGTGGCGAGTGGGTTGCGATGCGCCAGTTCCTGCACCGGATCCTGGGTGAGGCGCGGCGCAAAGCGCGGCATGAACGCCTGCCCATCGGGCGTAACGCGTACATAGCCGCAATAGCTGGCCACTGCCTCCCGTTCCTCGCGCAAAGCTGCGTGCAACCGCCTTATATGGTCACGCGCGATCCAGTCATCGGCGTCCAGGAACAGGACGGCCTGTCCCCTGGCCTGGCGCAAGCCCTCATTGCGGGCGGTGGCGGGCCCCTCGCCAGGCCCCGCCACCAGCCGGACGCGAGCATCTTCGCTTGCCTGCTCGGCAACAATCCTGGCCGTACCGTCGCTTGAGCCATCATCGACGATGATGGCTTCGATGTCGGCAAATTCCTGCGCAACGACGCTGGCCAGCGTCGTGGGCAAGGTCCCTTCGGCATTCCGGGCGGGTATGATGACGGAAACCGCCGTCATCGGGCGTCGCTCCGGCCATTGCGGGCGTAATAGAGTAGCCCCGCAATAAAGCCTTTTACCTCCTGATTGATGAAGCGGTTATGCGGCCGCTCGCCATAGCGGTATCTGTGCCAGAGACGCCTTGCATAATAGCGGGGCATCAGGTTGAAGGCGCGCCAGAGATTGCCGCGATTATGCGTCCGCTCATATTGGACCATCAGCGCCGCAGCATGGCCGCGCATATAATGGTAGATCTGCGAGGCCAGCCCCTCGATTTCCCGGCGATGATAGTGAAAGGCCACCGCTGTCGGTTCGTAGAAGCAGGTCCCCCCGACGCTCAACACCCGGTGCCAATATTCGGAATCGCCGGAACAGCCTGCAGCGCCGACATCAAGGCGCTCGTCGAACAGCCCGGCCATCTGGAAGGCTTCCCGGCGAAAAGCCATGCTGGCCCCGGCTCCGATCTTCCAGACCTCGCTTCCCGTGCTTCTGTCCGCAGCGAAGAAATCCGAACCGAATATATGCGGCTCATAGCCCTGGCCGAAGCTCCAATAGGTTTCGAATATCTGCTGCGCTTCAGTTTCAAGCTCGGCGGGCAGGACAAGGCCCGTGACCGCCATTGCATCATTATCCTCCAGCGCTTGCACCAGCCTTTCAAGCCAGCGGGGATGCAGATGCACATCGTCATCGGTGAAGGCGACGACGGGAGCCGTTGCGCGGCGAATTCCACTGTTCCGCGCAATATCGAGGCCCGGCCGGTCCTCCCGCACATAAATCACGCCGGCCGCTTCAGCCACTTTCCGGGTACGGTCGTCGCGTGAGGCATTGTCGACTACAATCACTTCGGCCGGCGGATGGCTTTGCGCCGGCAGGGAGGCAAGGCAGCGGCGCAATTCGTCCGGCCGGTCGCGGGTGCAGATGACGAGCGAGGCTTGAAGCCTCGGCCTGTCCCGCCGTTCCGCGATTTTCGTGGCGCGTTGGAAAGCTGGCGTGGAAGAAATCTCCCGCCAATAGCGGTGAATGCTGATGGGCCGTCCCACTATCCCACGGTCGCGCACCTGCCCCACAGGTACGTCATTCCACCAAAAAATGATAAGCGTCTCCGCCTCCTCCCTGGGCAGGGCTGGCGGCATGTTGGACGCGTCGATATGCTCGATGGCAATACGCGGCATTGGTACCTCTGGTCGTCGGGCACGACAATGAAGGAACTGCGCGGCTGCGCGTAGCGCTCAAAAGGATAGGCTGCGGCGACGGGTTCAATTTATACGGTAAACAAAGCTATTCTGACGAGCAGGCGCAAGGCATCTGATTGCCTGCGTAAAAACCGGAGCAAGGCCCTGGCACAGACAGACACGGTATCCGTCATCATTCCCGCCTATAATGCGAGTCGCACCATAAGGGAGACGCTGGAAAGCGCCGCTGCGCAGACCCATCAGGCATTGGAGATTCTGGTGGTCGATGATGGCTCAAGCGATGAGACGCCTGCTATCGTCCAGGCCTTCGCGAGCGGCGATCCTCGCGTCAGGCTGATCCGGCAGGCCAATGGCGGAGTTGCGGCTGCGCGCAATAGCGGCATCGCCGCTTCTTCGGGAGCATTCATTGCGCCGCTGGACTCGGATGATCTGTGGCACCCCGCCAAGATTGCACGGCAACTTGACATCTTCGCCCAGGGCGGACCGGACATTGGGCTCGTTTATACCTGGTTCGCCCTGATCGACGACAAGTCCCGCGTGAAGCAATTGCGCCATCATCCAGAGCACCAGGGAGAGGTGCTGGCGCCGCTCGCCTTTCACAATTTCATCGGCAATGGCAGCTCCGCGCTCATTCGGCGCTCGGCCCTCAGCCATACCCAAGGCTATGACAGTTCCTTAAGGGCGCGGGGCGGACAAGGTTGTGAGGACTGGAAGCTCTATTTCGAAATTGCCGAACGCTATCGCTTCGGGCTCGTGCCGGAACCATTGACGGGTTATCGCGATCTGCCCGACAATATGTCGAGCGACGTGCTGCAGATGCTTCGCTCCCGGGACCTCTGCACATTGGATCTTTTGCCCCGCCATCCAGAGCTTCGCCGTGCCTTCAGCACCGGCCGCAACAGGCTCAGCCGCTTTCTCTTCCACCGGGCGATCAGGCGCGGGCGGATCGACGAGATCACGAAGCTCGCATGGTCCATTGGCCGCCATGACCCGATTTATCTGGCAAGGCTTGTCGCAACGCTTCCGCTGGCGGCTTTTGACGGAGTTAGCGGACGGTTGTTCGGTAATGGCGCCTATCAGGGACGCGACATGATCCGCTTTGCCGACCTCAACCCGTCCTGACCCGCCCCTGCCGCATGCCTTCCGGTCAGCGAAGTGAAAAGACCAATAAGCAGTTCCAGATGACGGCCGGCGGAATATTCCCGCTGCGCCTTCGCCGGCCCCTCCTTGCGCAAGCGATCCTCCAATTCCCTGTCGGTCAGGAGCCGCTCTATGGATGAAGCCAGCGCTTCGGCATCGCCCGGCTGGAAAAGCAGGCCGTCCTTTTCATGTTCGATCGCCAGCGATAGCGAACCAAGATCGGAAGCAATCACCGGAACGCCTGCGCAAATGCTTTCCAGATAGCTGTTCGGCAGATTTTCGAACCAGAGCGATGGAATGATCGAGGCAACAGAATCCTTCAGCAGGGCTGGAATCTGCTCCGCTGGTACGGCCCCATCGAAGTGGATGCAGTCGACCAACCCGGCCCTCCGCACCCGGCGCACCAGTTCCCGTCCATAGTCGACATATTGCGGGCTGCCGACGATGCGGAGGGGAGGAATATGTGCCCGGCCCATGCGCGAGCGCAATAACCCCATGGCGTCAATCAGCGTCTCCAGTCCCTTGGATGGATCAAGGCGGCCGAAATAGAGCAGATGCCGCCGCGTGCCTTGCGGTTGGCCGCAGAACGTCTCCTCGTCGGCAAAGGTGGGGATGCACGCCAGCCGCTCCCGTGGAAAGCCGCCCTTCACCATCATCTCCGTCAGAAAGGGATTGGTGGTGACAAAACGGTCGATCAGGTCCAGCAGACCGCGCCTCCGGTGATACCAGGTGGCCGCCGCGTCCAGCGCCGAAACCAGCCGGCTGTCATGAACGCAGCCATGCACCACGCCGGGCCATAACCGCCCGTTCAGGCATTTGGTGCAGGTCTTGCCGTCCCGCAGGAAATGATGCTCGGCGCACAGAAAGCCATAGTCGGACACGCGAACCACGATCGGCACTTTCGCCTTGTGAAGCGCCACCAGAACCGAAGGCGATAATTTGCGCATGAACAACATCAGATAGGCGACGTCGGGCCGGAAGTCCTCAATCAGCCTGGTGAGGTCCTGTTCTACCTCGGCCGAATAAAAGAGACGCTGAAAGGTCTTCGCAAAGGAGGCGGGGCGCCTGCGATGCTGATCGAAGAAGACTTCTTCAGGGCCGCCGATGGGAGAAGTGAACCAGGGCGACCAAGGCGAAGGTTCATTTTGCTTATAATCTATTGAAAATACAGCCGTTTCATGGCCAGCACGGCCAAGTACGCGTTCAATATTGAACAGATAGCGCTCAGCGCCGCTGGCAACGAAATAGCGGTGATTGATCAATAGGATCCGCAATGCCTGAACAGCCCCACAGCTGAAAAATCCGTCCGAATTGCTGCCATTCTTTTTTCTTCAAACGATCAATCCCCATACCCGGCGCCCATTGCCGGCGGATTAATCCCAATTTGTCAGCTACACTTTGCGACATGAACGGAATATTGACCATTGGTTAACCACAATGGTGCATTCTACACTCTGACATTGCAGCCTCTCCTAAGATATAGTGGGTCCTGATGATCGAGCGGATTTCCCGAACTCTTCACGGAAAAAGCATCCGGCTGGTGGGTGCCCTGCAAGCCAATCTGCGGTCCATCGCCGCGATCTGGATCCTCCTTATCAGCTTTGCCTGCGGTCTTCGTATCGCTTTCGCGGTGACTCATGTCGATCCCGGCATTGAGTTCATCAGCAACGCCCTGCCCTATGTCGCCGTGACCACGGCTCCGGTGGCGACCTTGTTCTTCGCGCTTCGCCTGTTCCCGCCTGGGCAGCTTTATGCCCAGCCCGCCATCCGCCTTTCCCGCTATGGCCGCTGGCGCAAGGTGAATTGCCTCGAGGCGCGCGCCTTGCCGGCATTTGGCGCCACTGGTCTCATGGCCTCGCTCCTCATCGGCATGTTGTTGAACGTGCCGGTCAGGACGGCCGAATTCCTGGTCGCCATCCCCGCTCTCGGCAGCCATGCCCCAGGATGGTATCAGGCGCTTTTCCATGTGATGGTGGCCGATGTCGTCATCCTGACCAGCCTTTATGTCTTCGCCTTCGTGATGGCCATTCGCCTGGTCCCCTTCTTCCCCCGTTTCCTGCTGCTCGTCTGGGGCATCGACCTTTTGGCGCAGCTCGGCATTGCCAAGCTGGTATCCTCGGTTCCCGGAGTGCCCGCCGCTGTGGAAAGGGCCCTGCTCGACATGCTGGAGGGCAATTTGAAAAAGGTGCTGATCAGCGCCGCGATCTGGCTGCCTTATCTCATTCTCTCCGATCGGGTGAACGTTACCTACCGGCAACGCATCGGGGCCTGAACCCCGCTTTGGGGCGAAAATATAAGGCCGTCGTTCCTGCCCTTCGACTGCCCGCAGGGCGGGCGCTCAGGATGAACAGCGGGTTTCAGCCGCAGGCAGGAACGACAGTCATTTTCCTCTAACAACAAAGACCCGCAAGGCGGCGCCCGGTAAAATCAACGCCTGTCCAACGGCTTGATCCCTCGCCCAAGCTGGTTCGTGCCAAGGGCGATCCGGTCTCCACTCCAGTCCGCCACAAAGCTGCTCGCGCGGTCGACTCCCGGTGCAAAGGAGGCGCGATTATCCTTGATGGACAGACCGTTGGAACTGTTTTCCTTGCCCTCGGCCGCCACCGCGATGAAGGCGCTATAATTTTCCTTGCTGCGTCCCTGGACCATCAGGTTGCCGGAAATCAGGCCCGTCGCCCCTGCGGGCAGATCGATCATGTAATTTGTCTCTCGCCCGCCGGTATCGTCGAAGCTGTTGCCGACGATGTCCGCAATTGCCGCGCGCGATTTTACATAGTGGCCGCCATTGCCCAGTTCGAAGCGCGACCTCGTGATGCTTAGCTTGCCATAGCCGCCCACATAAATGCTATGGGCGCAGGAAAGCCCCCGGTCGCAGCGGCCAAGATGCTGAAAGCTGGAACGGTCGATGCGAATCTCGCCCGCTGGATCCGCAGCAGTCAAAATGCCCTGCTCGCTGTTTCGGAACAGGCTGTTGACCACATGGAGATCGCCTTGCTCCAGCCTTATCCCGGCTCCATTGGCATCAGGCACCCGCATATTCTGGAAGATGACCCCATCCACCGTGGCGCTGCGTCCACGCAGCACAAGGGCAGCCTTGCCTTCGCAGCTAACCCCGTCGAAAATCACCGTCCCCGGTTCGCGGGCCCTGAAGGTGATGCTGCCATCGGACTGGACGGCACATTCCCGATAGCCGCCCGGAGCGATCAGGATCGTGCCCGTACCGCTGCCGATCGCACGAACGGCGTCATCCAGCCTGTCATAGCTTCTGCTCTGCTCCGCCACCATGAAGGGCGCCTGCCCGTCCTGGGCCAATGCGGCCGCCGTTGCTGTGGCTGAAATGAGCAAGGCTATGGGGAGGATTTTCATGCCAGCCGCTTAACCCAAAGAAGTGAAATGCCGCTGAGTTCATATGGTTAATGAGGGTCCCCTATCACCCCCAATCGTCGTCCCTGCGCATGCAGGGACCCCGCTTTCTTCAACAACGCTCGCGAAAAGGCAGCGGGGTCCCTGCCTGCGGCCGAAAGCCGCAGTTTATCCAGAGCGCCCGCCCTGCGGGCAGTCGAAGGGCAGGGACGACGGAAATGGGGCGAAGCGCTTAATCTTGTCAATCCAGGTTCGGCCGCAGCCAGCGTTCCGCGGTCGCCATGTCCACATCGCGGCGGACGGCATATTCCTCAAGCTGGTCCCGCCCTATGCGGGCAACGCCGAAATATTCGCTCTGCGGATGGCCGAAGTAAAAGCCGCTGACGGCTGCGGTCGGCAGCATGGCGAAATGGTCGGTCAAAATGATGCCTGTATTTTCCGTCGCGTTCAGCATTTCGAACAGCAATGGCTTCTGGCTATGATCCGGGCAGGCAGGATAGCCGGGAGCGGGCCGGATGCCGCGATATTGCTCCCTGATCAGCGCGTCGTTCGTTAGCTGCTCGCCCTCGGCATAGCCCCAGAGCATGGTGCGGACATGCTGATGCATCCGCTCGGCAAAGGCTTCCGCCAAACGGTCCGCCAGCGCCTTCAGCAATATGTCGCTATAATCATCATGCGCCGCCTTGAAGCGCTCCAGATGCCGCTCGATGCCATGGCCCGCCGTAACCGCGAACCCGCCGATCCAGTCACCCGCCGGATCGATGAAATCGGCCAAGCACATATTGGCCCGCCCTTCCCGCTTACGGATCTGCTGGCGAAGGAAGGGCATGCGAATCTCCCCCTCCCGCTTGCAGGAGGGGTCAGAGGAGGGAATGTCAGCAGGCCGTCCCCCAACCCCTCCCACAGGCGGGAGGGGAGTAATCAGAACGTCGTCGCCATCCCGGCGGCAGGGCCAAAGCGCCGCCACACCCTTGGCGGTCAGCCATTTCTCCGCAATGATCTGGTCGAGCATCTTTTGGGCGTCGGCAAAGAGGCTCCTCGCGCTTTCGCCGACAATGGGATCATCGAGGATCGCGGGATAATTGCCCGCCAGCTCCCAGGCGCGGAAAAAGGGCGTCCAGTCGATATATTCGCGAAGATCGGAAAGGTCCCAGTCCTCATAGACATGAAGTCCCGGCTGCTTGGGCGCAGGGGGCTTCAGCGCCGGGTCGATGATGAAAGCGTTTGCCCTTGCTTCCGCCAGGGACGCCAGTTCGCTTTGCCCCTTGCCTTCGCGCGACTTGCGAACGGCTTCATATTCGTCCGCTGTCCTGGCGACAAATGGCTCGCGCTGCGTATCGCTCACCAGCGTGGCCGCGACGCCAACCGCGCGGCTCGCGTCAAGCACATGCACCACTGGCCCCTCATAGGCCGGTGCAATACGGAGCGCGGTGTGCACCTTCGATGTCGTCGCGCCACCGATCAGCAGCGGCATGTCCATTCCCGCCCGCTGCATCTCCTCGGCCACGGTCACCATCTCATCCAGCGATGGAGTGATGAGCCCCGAAAGGCCGATCATATCGGCATCATTCTCGTTTGCCGCCTTCAATATGTCGGTCCACGGCACCATCACGCCAAGGTCAATGACCTCAAAGCCGTTGCACTGCAGGACCACGCCCACAATGTTCTTGCCGATATCGTGCACGTCGCCCTTGACGGTGGCCATGATGATCCGGCCCTTGCCCCTCGCATTCTCGTCCTTTTCGGCTTCGATATAGGGAAGGAGGTGCGCCACGGCCTTTTTCATGACCCGCGCCGACTTCACCACCTGCGGCAGGAACATCTTGCCTGAGCCGAACAGATCGCCGACCACATTCATGCCGTCCATCAGCGGGCCTTCGATCACCTCGATCGGCCGGGCGGCCGACTGGCGTGCCTCCTCCGTATCCTCGACGACGAAGGCGTCGATGCCCTTGACCAGCGCGTGTTCGAGGCGCTTCGACACCGGCCAGCCGCGCCATTCCTCCGCAGCCTTTTCGGCGGCGGCGTCCGTGCCACGAAATTTCTCGGCGAGGGTGATCAGCCGTTCGGTCGCATCAGGACCCCGGTTGAGGATGACATCCTCGCACGCCTCGCGCAGCTCAGGGTCGATCGTGTCATAGACGTCGAGCTGCCCGGCGTTGACGATCCCCATGTCCATCCCTGCGGGAATCGCGTGATAAAGGAACACCGAGTGCATTGCGCGGCGTACAGGTTCATTGCCCCGGAAAGAGAAGCTGAGGTTGGACAGCCCGCCCGAAATATGCACATGCGGGCAGCGCTTGCGGATCTCCCGCGCCGCCTCGATGAAGTCCATGCCGTAATTATTATGCTCTTCGATCCCCGTCGCAACCGCGAAGATATTGGGATCGAAGATGATGTCTTCGGGGGGAAAGCCGATGCCCGTCAGCAGCTTGTAAGCGCGCTCGCAAATCTCGATCTTGCGGTCCCTGGTGTCCGCCTGCCCCTTCTCGTCAAAGGCCATGACAACGACGGCCGCGCCATAGGCCATGACCTTGCGGGCATGTTCGAGAAAAGCCTCCTCACCCTCCTTCATGCTGATGGAGTTGACCACGGGTTTGCCCGAAACGCATTTCAGGCCCGCCTCGATCACTGACCATTTGGAACTGTCCACCATCACCGGCACGCGCGCAATGTCCGGTTCTGCAGCGATGAGCTTCAGGAAAGTGGTCATCGCCAGCTCGGCGTCGAGCAAGCCCTCGTCCATGTTGACGTCGATGACCTGCGCGCCATTCTCCACCTGCTGGCGCGCAATCTCGACGGCGGCGGCATAATCGCCCGCCATGATCAGTTTCTTGAACTTGGCCGAGCCCGTAACGTTGGTGCGTTCGCCTATATTGACAAAAATAGCGGTGGTTTGCTGGTTCATTGGTCTTTTCTTCCCCCTCTCCCCTTCAGGGGTGAGGGCCGGGGAGAGGGGAATGTCCCTCTCCAGATGTTGTCTGATTTGAGAGGTGCCCCCCTCTCCCAACCCTCTCCTTGAAGGAGAGGGCAATTCTCACGCCGCGATATTCATCGGTTCCAGTCCCGCCAACCGGGTCACCACCGGCGGATGCGGGATGGCGCGCGGGGGCAAGCCCTCCACCGCCTTGCGCATCGCGGCGATATGCCCCGGGGTTGATCCGCAGCAGCCGCCAAGAATGTTCACCTGACCCTGATCGGCCCATTCCTTGACCAGCGCCGCCGTCTGTTCCGGCAGCTCGTCATATTCGCCAAGCTCATTGGGCAGCCCTGCATTGGGATAGACCATGATGAGCGTGTCGGCGATGTGGCTCAACGTCTGCACATGGGGGCGGAGCTGCTGCGCACCAAAGGAGCAGTTGAGCCCGATCGTCAACGGCCGGGCGTGGCGGACCGCATACCAGAAGGCTTCGACCGTATGCCCGGACAGGTTCCGGCCAGAGAGGTCGGTAAGCGTCATCGACAGCATCATGGGCACATCCTTCCCATGCGCCTGCGCGGCCTCGATGACTGCCATGATGCCTGCCTTGGCGTTCAGCGTATCAAAGACGGTTTCAATAAGGATGAAGTCCACCCCGCCTTCGATCAGCGCGTCGGTCTGTTCCCGATAGACGTCCTTCAGATAATCGAAGTCGATCTCGCGAAAGCCGGGATCATTGACGTCGGGCGAAAGCGACAGGGTCTTATTGGTCGGCCCGATCGCCCCTGCCACGAAACGGGGGCGCCCATCCTGCGCTGCCCTGTTCGCCGCCTGCCTGGCAAGTTGGGCCGAGGCATAGTTGATGTCCCGCACCAGATGCTCGGCCGCATAGTCGGCCTGGCTGATCCGGTTCGCGCTGAAGGTGTTGGTGGAAACGATGTCCGACCCCGCGTTCAGATAGGCCGTGGTGATCTCCTCCAGCACCTGCGGGCGGGACAGCGCCAATATATCGTTATTGCCCTTCTGATCCTTGGAAAGGCCCAGCGTTCCGGCATAGGCGGCTGCATCGAGCTTGTAGTTCTGGATCTCCGTGCCAAAGGCCCCGTCGGTCAGAAGGATGCGCTTCGATGCCTCCGCCTGAAGATGCGCGCGCGCACTCATGCCGCCTGCTCCTGCACCGGCGCCGCCGCCTTGGGGCGCAAGCCCAGCAAGTGACAGATGGCGTAGCTCAGTTCAGCGCGATTGAGCGTGTAGAAATGGAACTGCCGCACATCGCCAGCATAAAGTTTCCGGCACAGTTCTGCCGCAATCGTCGCGGCAACCAGTTGCCGGGTAGAGGGGTGATCGTCCAGCCCTTCGAACAGCCTGTCCATCCATGGCGGGATGGCCGCCCCGCACATCGCCGCAAACTTGCGGGTCTGAGCCACATTCGACACCGGCAGGATACCGGGCACGATCTCTGTCCTTATTCCTGCCGCTGCCACCTTGTCGCGGAAACGGAAGAAGGTTTCGGGCGAAAAGAAGAACTGGGTGATGGCCCGGCTGGCACCAGCGTCCAGCTTGCGCTTCAGATTGTCGAGGTCGGCCTGGCTGCTGATCGCCTCCGGATGCGTTTCCGGATAAGCGGCCACGCTGATGTCGAAAGGCGCGATTTTGTTGAGCCCTGCAACCAGTTCCGCCGCATTGGCATAGCCTTCGGGATGCGGCGTAAAGCCCCTGCCCTCCTCCGGCGGATCTCCGCGCAAGGCGACGATATGCCGCACTCCCGCTTCCCAATAAGCACGCGCAACCTCTGCGATTTCGTCCCGGCTCGCATCAACGCAGGTAAGGTGCGCGGCGGGAAGCAGGTTGGTTTCCCGAACGATTCGCGCAACCGTGGCATGCGTCCGCTCGCGCGTCGAACCGCCCGCGCCATAAGTCACCGAAACGAAACGCGGCTGCAGCGGCGCCAGCGTCTCGATGCTGCTCCAAAGCGTCTCTTCCATCTTTTGCGACTTGGGCGGGAAGAATTCGAACGAGACATTGGCATCGCCAGACAAATCGCCGAACATCGGCGCTTCCAGCGCGCGGCGTGCCTCTTCCAATTGAGTCAGCGTAAAAGTCATGATGCGGTGCGTCCCTTTAACGGCAGAATCTGCGCCTCCCGGCGGCGCGCAAGCCATAGCTTCACATTCAGCTCGCCGCCAGCCAGCGTTCGTTCCTGCTCAAGTTCAAAACCGGCCTTTTCAAGCCATCGCTCGATCTGATCATCGGAAAATCCAAGTCGGGCATGGGCGTTGTTGATCCGCAACTCCTCCCGCTCATGCGGGCCAAAGTCTACGATGAGCAGCCGTCCGCCGCCCTCCGTCACACGCGCAGCTTCCTCGATCACCAGTTCCGGCTGCTGCGCATAATGCAGCACCTGGTGCAGAATGATCGTATCGGTCGACGCATCGGGAAGCGGCAGGGCATAGAAATCGCCCAGCAGCAGCTCATATTTCTCCGCGCCCTTTTCGGGAAGCTTGGTACGGGCAAAGCGCAGCATTTCCGGGCTGCGATCAATAGCCACAACCTGATCGGCCGAAGCCCCGAAAAGCTGGATCATCCGCCCAGTTCCGGTGCCGATATCCAGCAGGCGGCCGATCTTTTCCTCTCCCAGCAACTCACCCATGACCGCCTCGACGTCAGGCTCCGGCGCGTGAAGAGAGCGAATGGCATCCCATTCCTCCGCATGTTCAGCAAAATAGCGCTCCGCCGCATGCGCCCGCTCCATGCGGACGGCCGCAAGCCGCGCCAGATCGGCCTTCACCCACAAGGCCTCGCTTTCCGACAGATCAACAGCATCCAGGAAACGCATGAGCGGCGCCACGTGACTCGACTGGCCAAGGCGAAGAAATACCCAGCTTCCCTCCTTGCGCCGTTCCGCGATCCCCGCTTCAACCAATATCCTGACATGGCGGGACACACGCGGCTGGCTTTGTCCGACAACCTGCGCAATCTCCCCCACCGCCAGTTCCATCGACCGCAACAGGCAGATGATTCTCAGTCTCGTTGGGTCGGCAAGAGCACCGAATATGTCCAGAACAGCCGTCATGAAATAACGATATAAAGATTTCTTTATATCGGTCAATCGAATTCGGCAGCGCACAACGGAGCCCTTGGGTTCCTCCTGCAAAACGCCCCCAAGTTTCTGGAATCTGGCAGGATCAATGTCATCCATTTCGGTAGGGATTGCGTTGCGCGTAACAAATCGTTACGTGTTGCGCCTGCAGGCCAAGCAGGGGTTGAGCTTTCTCTTGAGCCGGCCTGCAACAGGTTCAGTTCTCTAAGAGGGGGTTTTACCCATGTCGAAGTCTATCGCGCTTTCGCTCGTTATCGCCGCTTCTCTCGGTCTGGCTGCTTGCAGTGAAAAGACTCAGGAAAATGCCAGCAACGTAGCCGAAAATGCTGCGGCGACCGCCGAAAATGCGGCTGCTGACGCCATGAACGCGGCCGAGAATGCCACCGACGCCGCGGCCAATGCCACCGAGAACGCCGCGAACGCGATGTAATCGCCTTCAGGCTGAAAATTCGAAGGGGGTCGCGTCAGGGTGGCGCGGCCCTTTTTCTTTTCTGAGAAGTTTTTGCGAAATATAGGCAAACAAGCCCGTTCGGGCCGAGCCTGTCAAAGCCCTTCCTTCGCCTGAAGAGAAATTGAGCCCTTCGACAATCTCAGGGCCGACGATAATTACCGGAGCCTCCCTTTTTGAGTGCCGCAAATGCCCCAGACATCTCGCTCTATCATTCTTGCCTGCCTCCTCGCCCTTCCTGCCTGCGGGAGCAATGACAATGACCCGGGCCCCGGCGGCGTAACGGTCGGCGAAGCAGAAGCGCTCAACCAGGCGGCAGAGATGCTCGACGAGCGGCTGGCCGGCAATGCAGAAGCCGCATCGGTCCCGGAGAATCTGTCGGGCGAGTGACGGGCGCAATACGTTGCCGTTCCTATTTGTGCTTGCCCTTCGCCCTTGCTATGGGGCGAACCTTATAAACAAAACCGCCTTTTTCGGAAACGAGACCCCTGACGATGTTCATACCCACTGCCTTTGCCCAGACCAGCGGCGCGGCCGCGCCGGGTGGCGCCGGCTTCCTGGTTCAGCTTCTTCCTTTGGTGCTGATCTTTGCGGTTTTCTATTTTCTGCTCATCCGTCCGCAGCAAAAGAAGATGAAGGAGCATCGCACGACCATCGAGGCTGTAAAAAAGGGTGACCAGGTGATCACCGCCGGCGGCATGGTGGGCAAGGTGCTTCGGGTCGACGACAGCTATGTCGATGTGGAGATCGCGCAAGGCGTGAAGGTGAAGGTCGTCAAATCCACTCTGTCCGACGTTGTCCAGCCCGGCAGCGCCAAGCCGGCGAACGATTGAAGCGCCGATGCTTGACTTTCCTCGCTGGAAGACCTGGCTCGTCGCGCTGACGGTGATCGTCGGCGTTCTTTTTTCTGTCCCCAGCTTTCTGCCCGAAAAAATCCTGGCACAGTTGCCTTCCGCGCTTCAGGCGCAGATCAACCTCGGCCTGGACCTGTCGGGCGGCAGCCACATTCTGCTCGAAGCCGACGTCAAGGACGTCGAAAAGCAGCGGCTGGAGAATATGGAGGAAACCGTCCGCACCGAAATGCGGCGCGGCGATCCGAAAATCGCCATCGGGGACATTTCCCGCCGGGGCGGCAAGCTGAGCTTCATGGTCCGCGACGGATCGCAGGTCGATGCAGCCGTGGAGCGGCTCCGCTCGCTCACGCAGGGCGCGGGCATGACCGGCCAGCGGGACTGGAATGTGGAGGTCGTGGACAGCACGACCATCGTGCTGACGCCCACCTCTTCGGGTCTCGACGCCGCTGTTGAAAGCGCCATGGAAGTGGCGACAGAGGTTATCCGCAAGCGCATCGACGAAATGGGCACGAAGGAGCCCACCATCATTCGTCAGGGCGCGAACCGGATCGTGGTACAAGTGCCGGGCCTCCAAAATCCCGAGGCGTTAAAGTCGTTGCTCGGCAAGACGGCCAAGCTGGAATTCAAACTGGTCGACATCACTGCCGATCCCGCCGAACTGGCCGCCGGCCGCGCTCCGGTGGGCAGCCAGATCCTGCCCTATCCGACCAACCCTGCCGGCGTTCCCTATATCGCCGTGAAGCGCCAGGTGATGATCAGCGGCGACCAACTCATCGATGCGCAGCAAGGCTATGACCAGCAGAATAACGAGCCGGTCGTCAATATCCGCTTCGACGGCGCGGGCGGACGCAAATTCGCCCGGGTGACCACCGAAAATGTGAACAAGCCCTTCGCGATCATTCTGGACGGTACGGTGCTGTCGGCGCCCAATATCAACGAGCCTATTCTCGGCGGCTCCGCTCAGGTATCCGGCAGCTTCACAGTGGCGAGCGCCAATGAACTGGCGATCGCGCTCCGCTCGGGCAAGCTGCCGGTTGCGCTGACGGTGGTCGAGGAACGCACCGTTGGCCCTGATCTTGGGGCCGATTCCATCCGCAAGGGCATGCTCGCTTGCGTGATCGCCACCACGGCGGTGCTGGTCTTCATGCTGGTGACCTATGGGCGCTTTGGCCTGTACGCCAACATCGCCCTCATCGTGAACATCTTCCTTATCATTGGGGTCATGGCGATCTTCAATGCGACGCTGACATTGCCAGGCATTGCCGGATTCGTGCTCACCATCGGTGCGGCGGTGGACGCGAACGTGCTCATCAACGAGCGCATCAGGGAAGAGCAGCGTCGCGGGCGCGGGATCATCCAGACGATTGAGGTCGGCTACAAGGAAGCGAGCCGGGCCATTTTCGACGCCAATATCACCAATGTCATCGCGGCGGCGCTGATGTTCTATTTCGGTTCCGGGCCCATCCGTGGTTTCGCCGTGGTTCTGACCATCGGCATTGTCACCAGCGTCTTTACCGCCGTCACCGTCTCGCGCCTGCTGGTGAGCCTCTGGCTCCGCAAGCGCCCGGCGAAACTGGTCATCTGAGGACCGGAGAAGATCATGCGTTTGTTGAAGCTCGTCCCCGAAAATACGAACATCCATTTCCTTAAATGGCGTAACCTCGCCATGGCGATCAGTTTCCTGATGATCATGGCATCCATTGCGCTCGTGGCGGTCAGGGGCCTCAATCTGGGCGTCGATTTCGTCGGCGGCCAGATGGTGCGCGTGACGTTCAAGGAAGCGCCCAATCTTGACGACCTGCGGAGCCGCGTCGATACCCTCGGCCTTGGCGACACGACGATCCAGCAGTTCGGCGCGCCAAATGAGGTCACTATCCGCACGCCGCTGCCACAGGGCGGCGAAGGCGCATCCAACCAGGCGGCACAGGCGCTCAAGAAGGCCGTGCAGGCAGGCTATCCCGATGCCAAGTTCGGCAGCGTGGATGCGGTGTCCGGTAAGGTTTCGGGCGAACTTTTCCGCACTGGCACCTACGCCATGGTGCTGGCGATGATCGCGATCTCCATCTACATCTGGTTCCGCTTCGAATGGCAGTTCGGCCTTGGGGCGCTCTTTGCCCTCTTCCACGACGTGTCGCTCACATTCGGCTTTTTCGCGCTGACGCAGCTCGAATTCGACCTCAACATTGTCGCAGCGGTGCTGACGATCATCGGCTATTCGTTGAACGACACCATCGTGGTCTATGACCGCATCCGGGAAAATCTCCGCAAATACCGGAAAATGGAGATCATCCCGATCCTTGACCTGTCGGTGAACGAAACGCTGGCGCGCACCTTGATGACCTCGCTCACCATGATCGTGGCGCTGGTTGCATTGCTTGTCTGGGGGCCGGAGGTCATCTTCGGTTTCACCGCCGCCATGCTGCTCGGAATTTTCGTCGGCACCTATTCCTCCATCTATATGGCGGCCCCCATCCTCGTATGGGCAAAGGTCGGGCCGCACAGCTTCGTGCCAAAGGAAACGGGTCCCGCGCTGGGTGCTGAGCGGATGGGCCGAACGGAACCAATGGGCGAGTCATGATCGACCTGCGCCGCGATCCCGCTGCGTCGGGGCCGGTAATCACCGGCTTTTCTGGCACAGCCTTTCGCGTGCAGGACAAGCTGTTTGCCAACGGCTTGATGCTGACCACGGAGGAAGCCCTTGACTGGACGGCGCCGGAGATCGGCTCTCTTGCAGTCGGTGACTTGCGCCCGCTGCTTGAGGTCCAGCCGCCGCCCGAATTCCTGCTGCTCGGAACAGGCGCCTCCTTGACCCATCCGCCCCGCGCGCTGGTAAAGGCGCTGGAAGCCATTGGCATTGGCGTCGAGGCGATGGACAGTCGTGCCGCCGCCCGCGCCTGGGGCGTTCTGCGTGGCGAGGGCCGCTGGATCGTGGCGGCGCTACTGCCTCTCTGAGGGGCAGACGGAGGAGCGATGATCAGAACCGGCCCGCTCAAGATCAAGCTCCAGCTTTTTTGCGGGGATGAGATCGCCATGGGTCCGGGCAAGGCGGACCTGCTCGAAACCATCGCGCGGGAGGGTTCGATTTCCGCAGCCGGACGGGCACTCGGCATGAGCTATCGCCGGACCTGGCTTCTGGTCGACGCAATGAATCGGTGCTGGCGTGAGCTGTTGGTGGAAACCTCCCCAGGCGGCAGTCATGGCGGAGGCGCAAAGCTGACGCCCTTCGGCCAGTCGATCCTCGCCCGCTATCGCGACCTCGAAAAAGCCTGTGGAACCGCTGCCGAAGGCGAGACGCTCGACGCATTGGCAGGGGATCTTCTGCCGCAGCCGAAAAGCTGACCGGCGGATCGATGACTTGAGCCCCTGTTCACGCGCTGTATATCAACGAATATAACTCCCGGGAGGTGCGATTCGTGATCAGACTATTGCCGGCATTGCTTTCCGCGCTGCTCCTCCTCGTCTCGCCAGCAAATGCCCGGCAAAAACCGCCTTTGATCCTCGCAGCAGCCAGCCTTCAGGAATCGCTCAATGCCGCCGCTGATGCCTGGGCCAAAAAGGGCAAGGACAGGCCGGTCCTGTCCTTTGCCGCCTCCTCTGCGCTCGCGCGGCAGATTGGCGCGGGTGCATCGGCCGACATCTTCATTTCGGCGGATGAGCCCTGGATGGATGAGGTCGAGAAACAGGGTCTGATCCGCGCAGGAACCCGAAAATCCTTTCTCTCGAACCGGCTGGTCCTTATCGCTCCCACCAAATCCCGCCTGAAGCTCAATATCGCGAAGGGATTTCCGCTTGCCCGCCTGCTTGGCGAAGGACGGCTTGCCATGGCTGATCCCGATGCCGTCCCGGCAGGCAAATATGGCAAGGCGGCCCTTGAAAATCTCGGCGTCTGGGCACCTGTCGAATCCCGGATTGCCCGTGCGGAAAATGTCCGCGCCGCCTTGGCGCTGGTCGAACGGGGAGCAGCGCCCTTGGGGATTGTTTACGCGACCGACGCCCGGGCTGCCACGGGAGTCAGAATCGCCGGCACCTTTCCCGCCGCCACTCACCCGCCGATCACCTACCCCCTCGCCGTACTGAAAAGCGCCTCAAGCCCTGATGCCGAAGCCTTCCGGCGCTTTCTGCTGTCGCATCAGGGCCGCGCCATTTTCGCCCGCTACGGCTTCACCATGACCGGCCAATGAGCGCGCTGACCGCTGATGACTGGCAGGTCATCCTGCTGTCGCTGAAAGTCAGCGGTGCAGCGGTTCTACTGACTCTGCCGATAGCCTTCGGCCTCGCCTGGCTGCTCGCGCGGGGACGCTTTCCGGGAAAGGTATTGCTCGATGGCCTGGTTCACCTGCCGCTGGTGCTCCCGCCGGTTGTGACCGGCTGGCTGCTGTTGCTGGCTTTCGGTCCTGCGGGACCGCTAGGTCGCTGGTTCGAAAAATGGCTGGGCATCGTCTTCATGTTCCGCTGGACCGGCGCAGCGCTCGCAGCGGCGATCATGGCCCTGCCGTTGATGGTGCGCGCGATCAGGCTTTCGGTCGAAGCCATCGACCGGCGGCTGGAGGATGCCGCGCGGACGCTGGGCGCTGGACCTGCGCACATGTTCCTCACCATCAGCCTGCCTTTGGCGCTTCCCGGTATCTTGGCGGGAGCAGTACTGGGCTTTGCGCGCTCGCTGGGGGAGTTCGGAGCGACCATCACCTTCGTCTCGAATATCCCCGGAGAGACGCGAACGCTTCCCATCGCCATCTATTCCGCATTGCAGGTGCCCGGAGCCGATCCGGTCGTGGCCCGGCTGGCGATCGTTTCCGTGCTCCTTTCGCTGATGGCGCTGCTCGCATCCGAAGCGCTGGCGCGCCGTGGCGGCCGGGGGACGGCGCATGTCCTTTGAAATCCGGGTGCAACGGCCTGTAGGAGAGTTGGACCTCCGATTAGATATAGAGGCCGGTCCCGGCATTACGGCCCTCTTTGGGCCATCAGGCGCGGGGAAGACCAGCCTGCTCAACATGGTGGCTGGCCTGCTAAGGCCCAGCGAAGGCCGCATCGCCGTTGATGGAGAAGTGCTGTTCGACAGTGCACAAGGAATTGACCTTCCGCCGGAGAAGCGCCGGGTCGGCTATGTCTTCCAGGACGGCAGGCTGTTCCCGCACAAGCGGGTGCGCGCGAACCTGCTATACGGCTTGCGGCTCGCTTCGCCCGAGCATCGCTGGCTGACTTTCGAGGAGGCGCTGGCTTTCCTTGGCATCGGCCATTTGCTGGAACGCTGGCCCGCCACGCTTTCGGGGGGCGAAACCCAGCGCGTGGCGATCGGGCGTGCCTTGCTCAGCGGCCCCCGCTTCCTGCTGATGGACGAGCCGCTCTCCTCCCTCGATGCTCCGCGCAGGGCCGAGATCATGACAGTGATCGAGCGGATTCGCGACGAGCTGAAGCTGCCGATCCTCTATGTGAGCCATGACAGGCCAGAGGTGGAAAGACTGGCTACAAGGATCGTTCCGGTTGGCGGCGTCCCTATGGAAATTCAAAATGGGCAAAGGGGCTGACGCAAGGCGGCTCCATACCATAATAGGCCACCCGCCCCTTCCCTTCCTTGTACACATCCAGATAGTTGGTCGTGGTGATAAACGTCGCCAGCACCGTCCGGTCGAACCCTTCGAAACGATTGCGGATGGCATGAGGACCAGTGCTGCCAAGCAGATGGCTAGCGCCGAAAAAAGCTCCCGCGCGCAACATCAGCCCGGTTTCGCCGTCCATCTCCACCAATTTGGCGAAGTCGTTCGTGAAAGCGGCCATGTCCTTGTCGCTGATATCGAATTCGCCCAGGAGCCTGGTCAAGGTACGCCGCATGAGATCGGCAAGGTCGAAGGACGCCACTCCCGCAGCGCCAGCAGCCGCCAGGGTGGCCGCCCCCGCCGCTCCGGCGAACAATCCGCGTCTGGAGACGGAAAAAGCCATATCCCGTCCTCCTCTCAAATGATCCGGCCGGCGGCGCGAAGCGACAGCGCCGCTGCGGTCAGGCTGGGTCCGGAAGCCGTGCAGGTCGGAAAGACGGACGTGCCCACCGCGACCAGATTGCGCCAGCGGTGGTGGATCTGATTCTCGTCCACCACCGATAGAGCGGGGTCGCGTCCCATTCGCATCGTGCCTTGATGATGCGATTCGGTGCGGCGGACGTTGCGGAAGTAGATTTCTTCCACTGGCAATGGCGCAAGAATCTTCGGCAGCGCCGCCATGACGCGCTCAACCCCTTTCTGCGCATAGGGGGAAGGCCCTTTATGCACGACTTCGGGGATGCCGGGCTTCGGGCCCTTCGCCACATGATTGCCAGGCTCCAGCAATTCTTCGACCACGATCGTCAAGGGCAGCGTCTGCCGCCAGCGTCCCCTTTCCGCACGAAATCCGAAGGGCCAGCGATTTTCGAAGGAGATCATGGCCGAGCCGGATTCCGACCGGAACGGCCCATCATATTCGCTATAATTGACGCCGGTGGTGATCGTGCTTCCGTCGAAATTCTCCAGCCCGTCGAGAAAGGCTTCGACACCGATGCCATAGCCCTCATGCAGCCCCTTCCCTGTGTGGCCGCCGCCCATATCGGACTGGATCATGATCGCCGGACTGTGGATCGAATTGGCGCCCAGCACGAACAGGTCGCCATGAACGCGATATTCCTTGCCCCCATTTTCAAAAATCAGGGAACGAATATTGTTGGTCCCGCCTTCGAACCGCAGCGCTGTCGATTGCAGGCAAACCGAAACATTTGGCTTTTCGAAGATGCCGATCAGGCCGTTATTGACCGTGAACTTCGCATTTGCAGGGCAAAGCCAGCAGCGCAAGGAACAGCAACATGCCGGCCGCTGTTCCGTCGCCACGCGCGCGCGGGCGGTCGGCATGACGAAATGCATGCCCGGCTGCGCCTTCTTCATCAGCTTGTCCGGCGATGTCAGGTGATGCGGCGGCTGCGGATAGGGCGTGGAGCGCGGAAACATGCTGGCCATGTCCGGATCGCCGGAGATGCTCATGACCTCTTCGGCCTGGCCGTAGAACGGCTCCAACTCGTCATAATTGAGCGGCCAGTCATTGCCCACGCCGTACAGCGTCTTCAGCCGGAAATCGTTCGGGTGCAGCCGGTTGGCCTGGCCGAACCAGCAGTTCGATCCGCCGCCCAGGCCAATGGTAAAGTTCCAGGGCTTGCCGCTTTCGCTATGGAACGTGGCGTCATGGTCGATATCTGAATTGTCGTGATGGGCCAGTTGCCACTCATGGCTGTTGTGACGGCCCCGCTCGATGACCAGAAATTTGAGGTTTTTCCGGCGAAGCGCCTCAAAAAGAAAGAAGCTGGAGCCAAAGCCTGTGCCAATGACGACCATATCGAAATGGCCCTCATGAACGGACGATGGGTGAACGCTGTTTACCATGGCACGATTTCCCCTGGCCGGCATCTTTCATCGGGCCAATCGTGACTGTCTCTTGAGCGATATATTCTACGCTATCCCCGCAATGGCCGGTTTAGGCTCGGCTAGCGGGAGGGTCCATGGAGCAAAAGGACTACGCGATGTGCAGATGGATTAAACGGGGCGAACAGCGTCCACATCCATTTGGTTTCGTCCTCGTTCCGGATGAACGAAATCCGCTAGCGAAATGACCTGGCTGCATCAGGAAATGGAGGCCCGAGCCGGAATCGAACCGGCGTATACGGATTTGCAGTCCGCTGCGTCACCACTCCGCCATCGGGCCTCGCCCGCCTTGTCGCGGGAGCCCGGCTGCTACCGCAGAACAGGCGGTAGTGCAATGTTGAAAGTTGCATAAATCCCGGCTCAATGCCGCCATAGAAGCAAAGCGGAGCAAAAATTGCGCAAAGCCGCTTGGCCTCGCCCGTCAATCCGACTAGACAGCCTTGTGATCATTTACTGTATTGCATTTGCAATACAGTCATGCCAAGCGAGACCAGTCGTGACCGAGCATAATTTCAAATCGATGCGCACCGCCATGGTGGAGAGCCAGCTCCGCACGAGCGATGTCAACGATCCCCGCGTGATCGCAGCCATGGCAACCGTGGCGCGTGAGGCTTTTCTTCCCGCCGAGCGGCAGGCGCTGGCCTATATCGACCGCCCGGTGAAGCTCTCCGAAAGCCGCTGGCTCAATCCGCCGCTCGCCACCGGCCGGTTACTGACCGCCGCTGAGGTTGAGCCAAGCGACACTGTCCTGCTGATCGGGGCCGCCACCGGCTATACGGCGGCATTGCTGTCGCAACTCGTAGCGTCCGTCGTAGCGGTGGAGGAGGACGAAGCGCTGCTGCCACGGGCAAAAGCGGTGCTGGCGGGCTATGCCAATGTGAAGCTTGTGCCGGGCCCGATCAATCAGGGTGCGAAGAAATTCGGCCCCTATTCGCTCATTGTCATCGATGGCGCGGTCGAGGAAATTCCCGCGGCCATCGTCAAACAGCTTGCCGATGGCGGACGGCTGGCCGCAGCGATTTTGGATCGCGGCGTCGCGCGCCTTGCGATTGGCCGCAAAAGTGGGGAAGCGTTCGGAATCACCCATTTCGCCGATTGCGAATCCGTGTCCCTGCCCGGCTTTCAAAAGCCCAAAAGCTTCACCTTTTGAGATGAGCCTATGACCAAGCGCCGCATTGCCCTCACTGCCTCGACAGCGGCGCTTGCCATTCTGATAACCAGCCCAGCCCCGGCGGAGACGCTGCAGGAAGCGCTGGCCAAGGCCTATCGCAATAATCCAACGCTGACCGGCGCCCGGTCCGGGCAGCGGGCCATTGATGAAAATGTGCCGCTGGAACGGAGCGAAGGCTTGCCGGACCTTGGTGCAACCGGCTCCTATACGGAAAACATCAAGCGTTCCGAAAATAGCTTCACCTCGCCCCGCCGCCTGGCGCAAGGCGGCGTGACGCTGAGCGTGCCCATCTATCGCGGCGGCGGCGTCGCCAACCGGGTAAAAGCCGCCAAGGCCCGCGTGGCCGCCGGTCAGGCGGATTTGCGGGGGACGGAGGCGAGCGTCTTCAGCGCAGTCGTGGCGGCCTATATGGACGTGATCCGCGACACCGCCATCGTCGGCCTCAACCAATCCAATGTCCGCGCGCTCGAGGTAAATCTGGAGGCGACGCGCGACCGGTTCGAAGTGGGAGATCTCACCCGGACCGACATTGCCCAATCGGAATCCCGCCTGGCCGTGGCGCGCAGCGATTTGCGGGCGGCTGAGGCGCAGCTCATTTCCGCCCGCGAAAACTATATTCGCCTTGTCGGCAGTCCGCCGGCCGATCTCCAGCCACCGCCGCCCCTCCCCAACCTGCCGGCCGCGCCGGAACAGGCGGTAACCGTGGCGATAGAGAACAATCCGGACATCGCCGCTGCCAAGAAAGCCCGTGACGCGGCGGCTTATGACGTACGCGTGGCCCGCGCCTCCCGCCTGCCTACGGTTTCCGCCACGGCCGACGGCGGCTATGTCGATTATCTCGGCAGCATGAATTCTGCGCTCGTCACTTCACAACACGAAACCACAGCGGCGGCAGGCGCTCAGGTCACCATTCCGCTGTTTCAGGGCGGCGGGCCGGGTGCGCTGGTGCGGCAAGCTCAGGCGCGCGAAAGCCAATCAATCGAGCAGACGATCGAAGTCGAACGCGGCGTCATTGCCCAGGCCCGCTCCGCCTATGCGAGCTGGCAAGCGGCCAATTCCGTCATTTCCTCCAGCCAGGTCGCCGTCGATGCGACGCGGCTTTCGCTGGAAGGGGTGAGGGCCGAAAACAGCGTCGGCACCCGCACCATCCTGGACATCTTGAACGCCGAGCAGGAATATCTCAACGCACAGGTCCTGTTGGTGACGGCGCGCCGCGATGCCTATGTCGCGGGCTTCACGCTGCTGGCGGCGATGGGCAAGGCGGAGGCGCGCGACCTCGGGCTGGACGGCGGTGTCCTTTATGATCCCGTCGTCAATTATGAGCGGGTGAAGGGCCGGATCTGGGACTGGGACGAGGATCCCGCCCCGCAGGCGCAATCGACAAGCACCGTTGACACGCCCGCGCAAAACTCCATTGTGGGCCCATTGAACAGCGACTGAGGCAGGATTATGGGGGATTTGACGCGAGAACCCTCAATGGAAGAGATACTTTCCTCCATCAAACGCATCATAGCCGACGAGGGGGAAAGCCTCGGAAAATCGGTGTCGAGAGCGGCTGTCCGCGCCAAAGCCGGCAAGAAGGCAGCCGAACAGGATCTCTCCGCCGCGGACGAATCACAAGATATTGAAGCCAGTGAGGGAATTCTCGAACTGACAGAAGCGGTCGCACCCGAATTTGATGAAGAGGCACGACAATTCGCGCCTCCGCCACAACCGGAGGGTGGGGAAATGACCGATAAGACGATTTTGTCGCATGAAACGGCGGCGGCCAGCCGCAGTTCGCTTGCAGCCCTTTCCGCCTTGCTGATCCGCCCGGACGATGCGCCCAATACACTGGAGGGCCTGGTCCGCGAGATGCTGAAGCCGATGCTGCGCGAATGGCTGGACGCGAATCTGCCCGATCTCGTCGAGAAGATGGTGGCGAAGGAAATCGCCCGGCTGACGGCGGGGCAGCTTTAGCTATAGGTAGAACGCTCCGTGTGGAGTTCGTCGTCCCTGCGCAGGCAGGGACCCCGCTTTCCTACAGCAGTTCTTGTTAGCTGGGCCTTCGCAGAGGCGACGGATCAACCGATTGGCCTCCGCAGTCCACCCGCTTCAGCAAGCACCGCGCCCCCTTCATTTCGACCCGGCCGTAACAGAATCGCCCATCCTGCTATCCTGCCTATTTGCTCTGCTCGGCTCAGCCGCTAAAGCGCCAGAATGACCAACGAATTGCCAAAGACCTTCGATCCGGCCGCCATGGAGGCGCGCTGGTACGCGCATTGGGAAAATGAGGGGCTCTTCCGCCCGGAGCGGCCGCATGCGCAGCCCTTTACCATTGTCAATCCGCCGCCCAATGTGACGGGGTCGCTCCATATCGGCCATGCGCTCGACAACACGCTGCAGGACATCGTCATCCGCTATGAGCGGCTTCGCGGCAAGGACGCGCTATGGGTCGTCGGCACCGACCATGCCGGCATCGCCACCCAGATGGTGGTCGAGCGCCAGATGGCGGAGCGGCAACAGAGGCGCACTGATTTCACGCGTGAGGAGTTCGTTGCCAAGGTCTGGGAGTGGAAAGAGGAAAGCGGCGGCCAGATCACCCGCCAGCTCCGGCGCCTCGGTGCCTCGATGGATTGGGCCAATGAGCGCTTCACCATGGATGAGGGCTTTTCAAGGGCCGTCATCAAGGTTTTCGTTGAGCTCTACAATCGCGGCCTCCTCTATCGCGACAAGCGCCTCGTCAATTGGGACCCCCGCTTCCGCACCGCCATTTCCGACCTGGAGGTGGAGACAAAGGAGGTGCAGGGCAAGTTCTGGCACTTCAAATATCCGCTTGAGGATGGCTCGGGCCATATCAGCGTCGCCACCACCCGGCCCGAAACCATGCTGGCCGATATGGCCGTCGCCGTGAACCCCGAGGACGAACGGTACAAGGCCCTCATCGGGAAGCGGGTCCGCCTCCCCATAACCGGGCGGCTCGTGCCGATCGTCGGCGATGAACATGCGGACCCGGAGCTTGGCTCGGGCGCGGTCAAGATCACGCCGGGCCATGACTTCAACGACTTCGAGGTCGGCAAGCGCGCGGGCATCAAGCCCGCCGATATGCTCAATATGCTCGATGCCGATGCGATGGTCGTTCAGACCGCAGACAGCCTGATCCCGGAGGAATTGCTGGGCCTCGACCGGTTCGAGGCGCGCCGGATCGTCGTCGCCATGATCGAGCAAGCGGGATTGCTCGAACAGGTGGAGGACCGCGTGATCCAGACGCCCTTTGGCGACCGTTCGGGCGTGGTGATTGAGCCCTGGCTGACCGACCAATGGTATGTCGACGCAGCGACCCTGGCAAAGCCCGCTATCGAGGCGGTGAAGACCGGCAAGATCGAGATCGTACCGAAATCGTGGGAAAAGACCTATTTCAACTGGATGGAGAATATCCAGCCCTGGTGCGTCTCCCGCCAGCTTTGGTGGGGGCATCAGATACCGGCATGGTACGACGCGGATGGCAAGGTCTATGTCGCCGAGGATGAAGCGGGCGCCCAGGCGCTGGCGGGCGGCAAGCCCCTGGTCCGCGATACCGACGTCCTCGACACCTGGTTCTCCTCTGCCCTCTGGCCCTTCGGCACGCTCGGCTGGCCGGATGCCCAAAAGCCCTCTCCCCTTCAGGGGAGAGGGTTGGGAGAGGGGAAGTCCCTCACCTCCAACGCCGCATCAGGATCGCAGGACAGCCCCGTCTCCCCTGAAGGGGAGAGGGAGAGCTTGCTCGCACGCCATTATCCCAATGATCTGCTGATCTCCGGCTTCGACATCCTCTTCTTCTGGGATGCGCGTATGATCATGCAGGGCATTGAGTTCATGGGCGAAGTTCCCTGGCGCCGGCTTTACCTCCATGGCCTTGTCCGCGCGGCGGACGGGCAGAAAATGTCCAAGTCCAAGGGCAATGTGGTCGATCCCCTGGGCCTGATCGACAAATATGGCGCGGACGCGCTGCGTTTCTTCATGGCGGCGATGGAAAGCCAGGGCCGCGACGTGAAGATGGATGAAAAGCGCGTGGAGGGTTACCGCAATTTCGCGACGAAGCTCTGGAATGCGGCGCGCTTCTGCCAATCCAATGGTATTGGCGCGAGCAGCACGCTCCGCGCGCCCGACGCGGACCTGCCCGTCAACCGCTGGATCATTGCGGAAACCGTCGCGACGGTACAGGCACTTGATCTCGCCATGACGGAACTGCGTTTCGACGCCGCCGCCAACGCCATCTATCATTTCGTCTGGGACCGGTTCTGCGACTGGTATCTGGAACTGATCAAGGGCCAGATGGATGATGAGACAAAGGCAGTCGCAGGCTGGGTGCTCGACCAGATTCTGGTCATGCTTCATCCCTTCATGCCCTTCGTCACTGAAGAATTGTGGCATGCCATGGGCCAGCGGGAGAATGAACTTATCGTCGCCCATTGGCCGCAGCCGGATGCCCATGCGCTCGACCGGGCGGCGAGCGAGGAGATCGACTGGCTGATTCGGCTGGTGTCGGGCATCCGCACCGCCCGCGCGGAGCTTAATGTCCCTCCTGGCGCAAGGATGACCGCCTATGTTCGTGACGCCGCAGCGGCCACGGCTGGGCGGCTGCAACGCCAATCGGGCGCGCTTGCCCGGTTGGCGCGCATCGAAACATTGTCATTCGACGCAGCCCCCGCTGGCGGAGCCGCGCAGGTGGTCGTGGATGAGGCAACCTATGTCCTTCCGCTCGAGGGGGTCATCGACCTTGCTGCCGAAAAAGCCCGCTTGGCAAAAGCACTGGAAGCCGCAAGCAAGGAACGGGACACGCTGGCAAAGCGCCTTGAAAACCCAGCCTTCGTCGAGCGCGCAAAGCCCGAAGCCGTGGCAAAGGCGCGCGAAGATTTTGCGGAGAAGGCAGCCGAGGCTGAACGTCTCGAAGCAGCGCTCAAGCGCCTCGGTTAGGACCGGATTGTAGTGCACGTCATGTAAACCCGTCGTCCCTGCCCTTCGACTGCCCGCAGGGCAGGCGCTCAGGATACACTGCGGCTTTCGGCCGCAGGCAGGGACCCCGCTGCCTTTTATCGCGGCGGACCTTAAGAAAAGCTGGGTCCCTGCCTGCGCAGGGACGACGAGGAAGATGCGGCTGTAGAGACGTGCAACAAACATCAAGAGCATCGCGCAAAATTTCCCCAAAAGGCGCGTGATCGCTCTTGCAACATAGGGCGGATGATCATAAAGCCGCCCCTCTGGTCGGGGCGTAGCGCAGCCTGGTAGCGCATCACACTGGGGGTGTGGGGGTCGGAGGTTCGAATCCTCTCGCCCCGACCATAAAAAAGCCTGCTCCCAATGGGAGCAGGTTTTTTTATTACCTATGGCCTCGGCCAATCCGGCTCGACATATCCCGGCACATAACGCGCCATTCCCGCTTATGCGGGAATGGCGATGAAAAATGTCCCTGGGCGCCTACGCCCCAATGGCCAGGAATTTCTCCTGCCGCGCCACCTTCAGCTTTTCAGGCTTCATTCCCGAAAGCTGGTCCAATTCCTCGACGATTGCCTTGCCGAGCGACCTGATCGCCGCCGCCGGGTCGCGATGCGCGCCGCCCACAGGCTCCTTGACGATCCGGTCGATAACGCCCAGCCGCAACAGATCGGCCGCCGTCACTTGCATCGCAGTAGCAGCGTCGCTCGCCTTTTCCGCGGTCCGCCACAAAATGGAGGCGCAGCCCTCGGGCGAAATCACCGAATAGACCGCATGCTCGAACATCAGCACCCGGTTGGCCGCAGCAAGCGCCACGGCGCCACCCGATCCGCCCTCACCCACAACAGCCGCAACCATCGGCACGCCGAGTGCAAGGCACTGTTCGGTCGAGCGCGCGATCGCTTCCGCCTGCCCCCGCTCCTCGGCCTGCACGCCCGGAAAAGCGCCCGAAGTATCCACCAGCGTCACCACGGGCAGCCCGAACCGGTCAGCGAGCTGCATCAGGCGGATCGCCTTGCGATAGCCCTCGGGCTTGCCCATGCCGAAATTATGCTTGAGGCGGCTTGCCGTGTCGTCGCCCTTTTCGTGGCCGATCACCATCACCCGGCGCTTGCCCATGCGCGCAAAGCCGCCCAGAATCGCCTGGTCGTCGGCAAAGGCCCGATCACCGGCCAGCGGCATGAACTCGTCGAACATGCCCGCGATATAATGTTTGAAGTGCGGCCGCTCGGGATGGCGCGCGACCTGCGTCTTCTGCCACGGGGACAGCTTGGCATAGGTGTCGGCCAGCATCTTTTCCGCCCGCGCCTGAAGCCGCTGAATTTCCGCATCTATATCGATTGAACCTTCATTCGCGGTTTCGCGAAGTTCAGTGACGCGCGCCTGCAGCGCCGCTATCGGTTTTTCGAAATCGAGAAAGCTTACCATGGGCGATGGCGTTAAGGCGCTCTGCGCTTAAGGTCAACGAGCGGATGGCGGGCGTTTACAAGTTCCACCAGCCGGCGGCTGTCGACATGCGTATATATTTGCGTCGTCCCTATGTCGGCATGACCCAACATCGTCTGCAGCGCGCGAAGGTCAGCCCCGCCCTCCAGCAGATGCGTGGCAAAGGCATGGCGCAATACATGCGGACTGACCCGATCGGGCGGGATGCCCACAGCGGCCGCAATCTCCTTCACCATTTGATAAAGCCGGATACGGGACAAATGGCTTTTTCCAGAAGGGAACAGCCAGGGAGAATTCTGGGCCACTTGTTCGGCCCAGCGCGCCACCGCCATTCGCGCGCGGTCGGAAATCGGGACCAGCCGTTCGCGCCCGCCCTTCCCCCTCAGGATCAGAAATGGCCGGTCCTGCACTATCGCCTTGCGCGGCAAGGATACCAGTTCGGTAGCGCGCAGCCCTGAGCCATAGAGCAGTTCCAGCAAGGCCGCCAGCCGCAGGTCCAGCGGCGAGGGCGCGGCAAGCTCCACCCGCGCCTCGACCTCGGCAAATATGCGGTCCAGTTCCTCCCGGCCAAGCACCTTCGGAAGCGGCCGCCGCTGGACCGGCCGTGGTAGCGCGGACGAGGGATCATCCTCCCGCAAACCTTCTTCATGCAGGAAAGCGAAAAAACGCCGCAGCGCCGATGCCTTTCGAGCCGCGCTGGAAGGCGCAAGGGCGGCCCACTCCCCGGTCAGGCGCGAAAGCTCCTCTTTCCCCGCCGTCTCCAATCTCCCGCCAAGCGCTTCGGATGCCAGCGACAAATCGGTCCGATAGGCCAGCAGGGTATTCCGCGCCGCCCCACGCTCAGCCGCCATCATTTCCAGAAACCGTTCAATGAGCGCGCGGTCGGTCATTGGAGGGACAAAAACTCAGTCACAGCGAAGGTCTCGAAGTGTTGCCGCTGAGGCATAACCCGTCGTCCCTGCGAAGGCAGGGACCCCGCTATCTCTTCTACTTTCTGGAAAGAAAAGCGGGGTTCCTGCCTGCGCAGGAACGACCTGAAAAAAGGAAGGCTGCTTATGCAGATGTCTCGCCTTCACGGGAACGCCGGGTTTCATAACCATTCCCTATGACGGAAACCCATCTGATCCTTCCCCCACTGCACTCACAAACGTGCGATCGCCTCCGCCGCGATCATCCGCGCTTCCGGCTCAAGCCCCACCTGCCGCATCGCTGACACGATGTGCAACAGATGCTCGGGCGGCAAGCGGTTCCAATCCGTCACCTGCATCCCCACGGCGGCGAGCACCGCCACCGTCCCCGGTTCACCACGGCGGGCGGCTGCGTCAATGGCTTGCGTCCAGCGCGATCTGTAGCCGGTGCGCAATCCAATGTCGGGCGCAATCCGCGCCATGTCAGCCGCGCTCAAGCGCCCCAGGCCAGCCAGGCCAGCCACTAGCATCCGCGACTTGATGAAGTTGGTGCTGCCGTCCTGCTCCATATAGCTGTCGACCCGGCCATAATCGATGGCCACACGCGGCTGCGGGGAGCCCAGCGCCAGCAGCGCCCAGGCGTCCTGCCCGGCTTCTCCTTCCACTTGCCCTGTCACGTTGCTCCACGCCGCAGCGTTGCGGTCGAACCCGGCGGCCAGCATGGACGCAATCAGCGCCCTTACATCATCCCCGGCTTCCGCGGTGACCGGCAGCCGCGCGGCCGCTCGCGCCATGGCAATATAGCCCGCATAGTCGGCGGCGATGCCGTCGGGCATCCAGAAGCTGCGCATCGCCTCCAGCCGCTGCGGGACATCGGCGCCATTGAACGCCGTACGCATGACTTGCGCGCGCTCTGCCAGCTCTTCCGGCGCATCCTCGTCATCGGCAAGGCGGCTGTAGAAATCCACAAGCGCCGCATTGGAAAACACGCCAAGCCGCGCCGCCACATTGGCCGCCTGCACCCGTGATGCGAGCGGAAGCAGCGCCGCACGCGCCTTCCACGCCTGCACATGAGGGCTGACGCCTTCCCAAAGCCGCTCGGGTACCTCCACGGCGGTCGCGGTGGCCATGCCATAGCGCCAGACCGTGAGCTGATCGACGCCTTCCCATTCGATATTGACCGAGCGGCGGCTGTTGAAGCCCGCTCCGACCAGCTTTTCAGCCAGGCGGAAATCGATTCCGCGCGCGGTCCCGCGCCGTTCCGCCTGGTTGAGCACGGCGCTCGCGAGACCCTGATCGCCTGACAGGGAAGCGCAGACCGCCTGGCTCATCTGCCAGCCAGGCTCATCGCTGGTGCGCAGCGCCGGGGCCACGAGCGGGCAAAGGCCCGCCGGGTCCGCCGTCGCCAGATAGGTCTGCATGGCTATCGCATAAAGACGCGGCGTATAATCCAGGCTGTCGACGCTCTGCACCAGCATGCGGGCGGCATCCGCCTCCCCCATGCGCAGCAGCAGCCAGGCCCGGTCCGCGATCCAGTCGGCGCCGTTCACCCCGGCGGGCGTGTCGACCCTCGAAAGCAGGGCCCGGCGCAGCACGATGGAGGCCCAGCGCGACGCGATGGGCGCGCGGGTCTTTTGCATCAATATGCCTAGATAATGCCCGCCCGCACGTCCGAAAGCATCGGGTGCAAACCCTTTGGTGCGCGGCGACAGCACACCGATCTGGCTCATGGACCGGCGCGCATAGGGCGGCAGGTCATATTTCTGCCGCGCAAGCTCGACGTCCTCGGTTTCCGGCTCCTCGTCCCCCTGCGGCTCCTCGCCCGGAGTCAGCAGCAGCTCGGGAAGCGAGGCGGTCTCGTCCTCGGCCGGCTTCTCTCCTGGCCGCTTGGGTTGGGCCGGCGCGACCGGAGGAGGCGCGGCTTCGGGCGGCGGCGCTTCGCCAAATCCCGGCGGCAACAGCGATTCGGGGGTATCCTGTCCGATTGCGGGAATCGCCAGGACAACCGTTGCTATGCCTGCAATCAGCAGATTTCGGGAACGGCGGCGGATCGCCATATTATTGCGCGAACCTGTCCTGAGAGATCACTTTTTCCACGCGCGTCTGCGGCTGTTCCCCGCCCCGCTGCCAAAGATACCATAGTGCGCCTGCAAGCAGCGCGATCAGGATGATCCAGACGATGGTTGAGCGGCTGCTGCTGCGGCCAGTTCTTCTATTCCTCATAGACCTTCCCTACCGCCGGATGGGGACTGATTTCCAGCCTCCTTTTAAGCGGCGCAAGCGATAAAAAGACAATTTGCCGGACCGGCCCGGCGCTGTATAGCCGCGCCAGCCATGCAGCGAAACCTGAAATCCTTCAACCCGGCCATCAAGGGTCCTATTGTGCTTATCGGCATGATGGGGGTCGGCAAATCGACGGTGGGCAGGCGGCTTGCGGCACGGCTGGGCCTGCCCTTTGTCGACGCCGACGAAGAGATCGAGCAGGCTGCGGGTATGAGCATAGCCGACATTTTCGAACGCTTTGGCGAGGCGCATTTCCGGGACGGCGAGCGCCGCGTGATCGCCCGCCTCATGGACGGCGAGCCCAAGATCATCGCCACCGGCGGCGGCGCCTTCATGCAGGCGGAAACCCGGCAGCAGATATTGGACCATGCCATCGCCATCTGGCTCGATGCCGACATCGACGTGCTGGTCGATCGCGTCTCCCGCCGCGAAGGCCGCCCGCTGCTCGCCGGAAAGGATCCGCGCGCGGTGCTGATCGAGCTCGCGGAAAAGCGCAATCCTGTCTATGCGCTCGCCCCCATCCACATCAAAAGCATGGCCGCGCCGCATGAGGCGACCGTCGAGAAGATCATGAAGGCGCTGGAAGAATGGCAATAATCCCCGTCTCGCTTGGCGAACGCAGCTATGACATTCTGGTAGCCGATGGCGCCTTGGACCACGCCGCCGCGCATCTGGCGGGATATGCACGGGGCGGCCGCCTGGTCGTCATCACTGATGAGAATGTCGCCCGCGCGCAGCTTCCGCGCCTGGTGAACGCCCTGGCCCATGGGGGAATAAGGGCAGAACCCGTCATCCTCCCCCCCGGCGAAGGCACGAAAAGCTGGGAAGTGCTGGAAGTCCTGCTCGACCGGCTGCTGGACCTTGGCGTCGAACGCAGCGACCATGTCATTGCCCTGGGCGGCGGCGTCATCGGCGATCTGGTGGGCTTTGCCGCGACGATCCTGAAGCGCGGCTGCAATTTCGTGCAGATCCCGACCACTCTCCTTGCTCAAGTCGACAGCTCTGTTGGTGGCAAGACCGCCATCAACACGGTGGCGGGCAAGAATCTGGTGGGCGCCTTTCACCAGCCCTCCTTCGTGCTGATCGACCCTTCTTCGCTCGACAGCCTGCCTGAACGGGAAGTGCGGGCGGGCTATGCCGAGGTCGTCAAATATGGCCTCATCAACGATGCCGATTTCTTTGCCTGGTGCGAGGAGCATGGCCCTGCCCTGATCGCAGGGGACATGACGGCGCGCATCATTGCCATCGAAAAAAGCGTGAAGGCGAAGGCGGGCATTGTCGGCGAGGACGAGCGGGAAACGAGCGGCCGCCGGGCGCTGCTCAACCTCGGCCATACGTTCGGACACGCGCTGGAAGCTGAAACCGGCTTTTCCGATGTCCTCCTGCATGGCGAGGGCGTCGCGGCGGGCATGGCCCTCGCCTTCCGCTTCTCCGCCCGGCAGGGTCTTTGCAGCGCCGACGATGCAGCTCGTGTCACCGCGCATCTGAAGGCCGCCAGCCTCCCCTATGATCTTCCAAGCGCCCATGTCTCCGCCTCGGGCGAAACGCTCGTCGCGCACATGATGCATGACAAGAAAATGGCAGGCGGCAAGCTCCCTTTCCTCCTCGCCCGAAGCATCGGCCAGACCTATCTGGCGAAGGACGTGGATCTGAAGGAAGTCGCGGCCTTCCTGGACGAAGAGCGAGAATAGCCTTACTCGTCGTCCCTGCGCCTTCGCAGGGACGACGGCTCAATCGCCCTGGGATATGTGGGGATTCAGTTCAGGGTGAGGCGAAAATGTTGGATTTCGAGAACTGGAGCGCAGCGTACTTCAGTAGGTGAGCACCGGAAGCGCGGAAAGCTGCCATTTGCAGCCCGCCCTGGGCTGAAGCCCCACACATCCTAGACCGCAGGCAGCTTCAACCGCGCCAGCAACCCGCCAAGATCCTCGCTCTCCTCAAGCGAAACCCCGCCATCATAAATCTCGGCCACATCCCGCACGATGGCAAGGCCCAGCCCCGTTCCCGGCTTCCCGGAATCAAGCCGCGCGCCCCGGTCGAATATCCGCGCCCGCTCCTTCTCCGGGATACCGGTGCCGTCATCCTCGACCGATATCTCCACCATCTCGGAATTCCGGCGGACAGTGACGAACACGCTGCCGCCTCCATATTTGGCGGCATTTTCGACGAGATTGCCCATCATCTCATCCAGATCCTGCCGCTCGACCTTCACTACGGCACTCTTGTCGCCATCAATGTCCAGCCGTACATCGGGATAAAGCCGCCCCACGGCCCGCTCCACCGCTTCCAGGCTGGGCCAGACCTCTGCCCGGCAGTGCGCCGAACCGCGCCGCCCGACTGCCCGCGCCCGGGCGAGATGGTGGTCCACTTGCCGGCGCATCGTCGCGGCTTCGCGGATCACTGTGTCCGCAAGGTCTACCGTTTTGGCGGTGGCTGCATTCATGATGACAGTGAGCGGCGTCTTCAGCGCATGCGCCAGGTTCCCGGCATGCCGCCGCGCCTCCTCTGCCTGGCGCTCATTATGGGCGAGCAGCTCGTTCAACTCCTCGACCATCGGCATGATTTCATCAGGAAGGGGGGCGGTCACCCGTCCCTTCTCCCCCGCGCGCATCCGCGAAATCTCCTCCCGCACGCGGCGAAGGGGACGAAGGCCGTAATAGCTCTGCAGCGTCGCCATGATGATGAGGCCAATGCCCAATATCGCAAAGCTCTTCACCAGCGTCGAACGCAATGCGCTGATCTGTTCATCCAGGCTCTCGCGCGCCTGGGCGACGATGAACTTCCAGGCCACCTTTGACCCCGGCAGCCGCACCGTCCTTTCCATGACGCGCAGATCTTCGCCCGGAAACTGCCTGCTGTCATAGACATGGGCGCGCATGTCGTCAGGGCGATGATCGGCCTGCAACGCCCGGTCCCAAAGCGATCGGGACCGGAAATCGTCATATCCCTTGCCGCTGATCTGAAAATAGATGCCGCTTCCGGGCTCCAGAAAGCGTTGGTCCGCGAGCGGCCGGATCAACCGCACCTCGCCGTCCGGCCCGATTTCGGCCGAGCTGATCATTGCCGTCAGCACATAGTTGAGGCCATCGTCGAAACTGCGCGTGATCGCCTGCGTCAGCACCCGGTCCAGCGCCACCCCGCCTCCGATCAGCAATAGCGTGATCCATAGCGCGGCAATGCCGATCATCCGGCGGTTCAAGGAGCCGGTGGTGCGATGCACGACTTTTTGCTCGCTGGCGTCCATCAACTCCGTTCGTCCCGAGCGCATTCGAGGGACGTTTCCTTGGGCTGACGTGTCTCGACTTCGCTCGACACGAACGGTTGATCAGGCGGAGGCCGGCTCTTCAAGGCTGTAGCCAAGGCCGCGAATGGTCGTAATCACGTCCGGCCCCAGCTTCTTGCGGATTCGGGTCACGAAGACTTCGATGGTATTGGAATCCCGGTCGAAGTCCTGATCGTAAATATGTTCGATCAACTCCGTTCGCGACACCACCTTGCCCTTGTGGTGGAGCAGGTAGGAAAGCAGCTTATATTCCTGCGCCGTGAGCTTCACAGGCTCGCCCTTCAGCGTCACCTTGCCAGAGCGCGTATCGAGCCGCACATCGCCCGCCGTCAATTCGCTGGAGGCATTGCCCGACGCCCGCCGGATAAGCGCACGCAAGCGCGCGATCAGTTCCTCGCTCTGGAAGGGCTTGGCAAGATAATCGTCCGCCCCGGCGTCAAGGCCCGCCACCTTGTCCGACCAGCTATCGCGGGCAGTCAGCACCAGCACCGGAAAGCCGAGCCCTTCCTTGCGCCAGCGGTCAAGCACGGTAAGGCCGTCGATTTCCGGCAGGCCAAGGTCCAGCACAACCGCGTCATAGCTTTCCGTGGATCCCAGAAAATGCCCCTCCTCGCCATCGGTGGCCAAGTCCACGGCATAGCCCGCGCCTTCCAGGGTATTTTTCAGTTGCTGGCCCAGATTGGGCTCGTCTTCAACAATCAACAGCCGCATATCAGCCCTTTATCATGTTTTTCTTTTCAGCGTTAGCGCACCGTGCGGAAAAGTGGGAACCGGTTTTCCGCGAAAAGCGATGCGACAACAAAAAACTAGAGCGCGCTATTTGAGTCCGGTCTAGCGCGAACGCCGGACGATATCACCGGAACGGCCATCGACATCAACCCAGACCACGCGGCCGTCGCGCATATATTTCAGCCGGTATTCGCCGCGCCGGTCGTCAAACTCGCTGCCCAGATAATTGGCTCCGTCCATCTCGCGGCCCACGCGCCGCTTGATGATGGAAAAGGGCATGACATCCCCATCCAGCATGGCCCGGCGCGCGGCGTCCTGTTCATAGCGACGGGGATGAGCGCGCATCATTTCGCTCCGCTCATAGCCGCGATCGTCGCCACGGCCCCGGCCGCGCCCGCGTCCATCATCAGCCGAGGCAGGCAGCGAAAGCGCCGCAACGGCCAGACCAGCCGCCGCAAAGCCGAATATCAGAAGGGATTTCAACTGCATCATGATGTCCATGGCATAGGCCACGGCTATTGAACAGGTGGTGAATGGGGCTGAAATCTGGATGAAAGGTTTGGGATCAGCTTGATTTTGCAGGACTATGGCATTTTTGCACCAGCAAGGGGGACGTTAATGTTCCGCTTGCATAATATGACATTGATATAAGGCGCCCCCACCCCAACCTTGCGCCTCATCAAAATCCCCCCTAACTCCCGCGCCATGGCGGCACCTATTCTCTCCTATGAAGATCTCGGACTGATCCAGGGCAGCGGCTGGCTGTTCCAGGGCCTCAACCTCTATATCGGCGAGCGCGACCGCCTTGCCCTGATCGGGCGCAACGGTGCGGGCAAGACGACGCTGTTAAAGCTCATCGCCGGCCGCATCGAGCCCGATAAGGGCCTGCGAAGCATCGTTCCCGGCACGCATGTCGTTATGCTTGAACAGGACCCCGACCTCAGTGGTTGTGAAACGCTCCATGACTTCGCCTGTGGGGGCAGGGACGCCCCGCCGCGCCATGAGGTAGAGGCCATTGCCGACCAGCTCGGCATCGATCTTTCCCGGCTGGCGAGGACAGCTTCCGGCGGGGAGCGCCGTCGCGCCGCCATCTGCCGCGCCCTTGCCAGCCAGCCGGACGTGCTTCTCCTCGACGAGCCGACCAACCATCTGGACCTTGCCGCCATCGACTGGCTGGAAAGCTGGCTCAACCGCTACACCGGCGCGTTCATCGTCATCAGCCACGACCGAACCTTCCTGACCCGCCTGACGCGTCAGACCCTGTGGCTCGACCGGGGCAATCTTCGCCGCAACGAAATCGGCTTTGGCGGTTTTGAGGCGTGGATGGAAAAAGTCTATGCCGAGGAAGCGCGCGCCGCCGAAAAGCTCGACGCAAAGCTCAAGATCGAGGCGCACTGGCTGGAGCGTGGCGTCACCGCCCGGCGCAAACGCAACCAGGGCCGCCTTTCCAAGCTTCATGAAATGCGCGCCCAGCGGGCCGCCATGATCGGCCCCGCCGGAACGGCCAAGCTCGCCGTTGTATCAGACGAGGTAAAGACCAAGAGCGTCATCGTCGCGGAAAATGTGACCAAGGGTTTTGACGAGCGCACCGTCATCAAGGACTTCTCGCTGCGCATCCAGCGCGGGGACCGGATCGGCATCGTCGGCGCGAACGGCGCGGGCAAGACGACGCTGCTGAAGCTCCTGACCGGAGAGGTCCAGCCGGACAGCGGCACCGTCACCCAGGCAAAGACGCTGGACGGCGTCATCATTGATCAGCAGCGCAGCCTGATGGCGCCCGAAAAGCGCGTGCGCGACGTGCTGGCGGACGGCGGCGACTGGATCGACGTGCGGGGGTCTCGCAAGCATGTACAGGGCTATTTGAAGGAATTTCTCTTCGAACCCACGCTGATCGACGCGAAGGTCGGCACCCTGTCGGGCGGCGAACGTTCCCGCCTGCTCCTCGCCCGCGAATTCGCCCGCGCTTCGAATCTCTTGGTGCTGGACGAGCCGACCAACGACCTTGACCTCGAAACGCTGGACCTGCTCCAGGAGGTGATCGCCGACTATGACGGCACCGTCCTGATCGTCAGCCATGACCGCGACTTTCTGGACCGCACGGTCACGGTGACGCTGGGGCTGGACGGCAGCGGCCATGTCGACATCGTCGCGGGCGGCTATGAAGATTGGGAGGCAAAGCGCCGCCGCCCCACCGCCAAGGCAGCGTCCAAAAAGACCGAAGCAGCGCCCCCGCCGCCACGTCAGCAGACAAAGCTCAGCTATAAGGACCAGCGCGATTACGAACTGCTGCCCAAACGGATAGAGGAACTGGAGGCCGCAATCGCGCGCGACGAAAACGCGCTCCATGATCCCGACCTATACGTCAAAAACCCCGACCGCTTCGCCGCGCTCAGCAAGGCCGTGGAAAAGGCCCGCGCCGACAAGGACGCCGCTGAGGAACGCTGGCTAGAACTCGCAGAGATGGCGGAGAGCTTGGGGAGCTGACCTTACTTCCACTTTGCACAGCTACTCCGTCGTCCCTGCGCAGGCGGGGACGACGGCAAGATGGGAGATAAAGCCCAAGCGCCAACCTACCCCTTGGCGTGCGACTTGCCCTCCTCCTCGGCCTTGCGAAGCTCTTCCCCTTCCTTGCCCTCCAGCGCTTTTTTCGCTGCTTCAGCCTCTTTCTTCACGCGCTCCGGGTTCGCCGCGTGCGCCCGCACCTCTTCATCATATTCGCGTGCGGCGTCATAATTGCCTTCGCCCTGGACTTTGTCCTTGCCCATGACCGGTCTCCTTCGTTGAAGTCATGGAACCAACGAGACCCCTCGGGCGAAGGTTCCCGCTTGCGACTCCTGCGGCTCATCGCCATCTGAGGGCGAACCCCCTTGCCCCATGTGAACAAATCTGGAACAAAGCAGCCCATGCTGACTCATATTTCCGTCCGCGGCGCGCGCGAGCACAATCTGAAGGGCGTCAATGTCGACCTGCCCCGTGACAAGCTGATCGTCATCACGGGCCTTTCCGGTTCGGGCAAGTCCTCCCTCGCCTTCGACACCATCTATGCCGAGGGGCAGCGGCGCTATGTCGAGTCGCTCTCCGCCTATGCGCGCCAGTTCCTTGAGATGATGCAGAAACCGGACGTCGAGCATATCGACGGCCTCTCCCCCGCCATCTCCATCGAGCAGAAGACGACAAGCCGCAACCCGCGCTCCACCGTCGCGACCGTCACCGAAATCTATGATTATATGCGCTTGCTCTGGGCGCGTGTCGGCATACCCTATAGCCCCGCCACCGGCCTCCCCATCGCCGCGCAGACGGTGAGCCAGATGGTCGATCGCGTCATGCAGCTTCCCGAGGGCACCCGCCTCTACCTCCTCGCCCCCGTGGTGCGCGGGCGCAAGGGCGAGTACCGCAAGGAAATGGCCGAATGGCAGAAGGCCGGCTTCACCCGCGTGCGGATAGACGGCGAATTCCACGCCATCGAAGAGGCCCCCGCGCTCGACAAGAAATACAAGCATGACATCGAGGTCGTCGTCGATCGCATCGTCGTGAAGGAAGGCATGGAAACACGTCTCGCCGACAGCTTCGAAACCGCGCTGAAGCTCGCCGAGGGTCTGGCCTTTGTGGATTTGGTTGATGTTACGGTGGCGGAAGCGCTCTCTCCCCCCTCCCCTTCAGGGGTGGGGACTGTCCAGGAAGCGCGGCAGTCCTTCCAGGCGGACACGCCCCCCTCCCAACCCTCCCCCCTGAAGGAGGGAGGACTAAAAGGTAGCGCCATCCCCCCCAACCGCATCATCTTCTCCGAAAAATTCGCCTGCCCCGTCAGCGGCTTCACCATCCCTGAGATCGAGCCCCGCCTCTTCTCCTTCAACGCACCGCAGGGCGCCTGCCCCGCCTGCGACGGCCTGGGCGAGAAGCTGGAGTTCGATGTCCAGCTCGTCGTCCCCAATGAAGCCCTCTCGCTCAAAAAGGGCGCGGTCGTCCCCTGGGCCAAGTCCAATCCGCCCAGCCCCTATTACATGCAGGTGCTGGGCTCCCTCGCCCGCGAATTCGGCTTCTCCCTCGACACCCCCTGGACCGATCTCCCCGGCGAGGTGAAACTCATCATCCTCCACGGCACCGCCGGCCGTCCCGTCACCCTGCGCTTCCAGGACGGCAAGAAGACCTATGAAGTCCAAAAGCCTTTCGAGGGCGTCCTCGGCAATTTGAACCGCCGCATGCGGCAGACCGACAGCGCCTGGATGCGCGAGGAACTCAGCAAATATCAGACCGCCCAGCCCTGCGAGACCTGCAATGGCGCGCGCCTCAAGCCAGAGGCGCTGGCGGTCAAGATCGCGGGCGAGGACATCTCCATCTCCACCCGCCGCTCCGTGGTGGACGCCCTCGCCTTCTTCCAGCAGCTCCCCCAGCACCTCGGCGACCAGCAGAACCAGATCGCCCGCGCGATCCTCAAGGAAATCGTCGAGCGCCTCGGTTTCCTCAACAATGTCGGCCTCGACTACCTCAACCTCGACCGCACCAGCGGCACGCTTTCGGGCGGCGAGTCCCAGCGCATCCGCCTCGCCAGCCAGATCGGCAGCGGCCTCTCCGGCGTCCTCTACGTCCTCGACGAGCCCAGCATCGGCCTGCACCAGCGCGACAATGACCGCCTGCTCATCACCTTGAAGCGCCTGCGCGACCTCGGCAACACCGTCATCGTCGTCGAGCATGACGAGGACGCCATCCGCACCGCCGACTATATCGTCGACATGGGCCCCGGCGCGGGCGTCCATGGCGGAGAGATCGTGGCGCAGGGCACCCTCAACGACCTGCTCGCCCACCGCGACAGCCTCACCGCCGATTATCTGAACGGCACCCGCGCCATCCCCCTGCCGGACAAGCGCCGCAAGGGGTCGGGCAAGAAGCTCACCGTCCACGGCGCCCGCGCCAACAATCTTCAGAATGTCACCGCCAGCATCCCGCTCGGCACCTTCACCTGCATCACCGGCGTCTCGGGCTCGGGCAAGTCGAGCTTCACCGTCGACACCCTCTACGCCGCGTCCGCCCGCGCGCTGAACGGCGCGCGCATCATCGCGGGGCAACATGACAAGATCACCGGCCTTGAATATTGCGACAAGGTCATCGACATCGACCAGTCCCCCATCGGCCGCACCCCGCGCTCCAACCCCGCCACCTATACCGGCGCCTTCACCAATATCCGCGACTGGTTCGCGGGCCTCCCCGAAGCGCAGGCCCGCGGCTACAAACCCGGCCGCTTCTCCTTCAACGTCAAGGGCGGCCGCTGCGAAGCCTGCCAGGGCGACGGCGTACTGAAGATAGAGATGCACTTCCTGCCGGACGTCTATGTCACCTGCGACGTCTGCCATGGCGCGCGCTACAACCGCGAAACGCTCGAAGTGAAGTTCAAGGGCCACAGCATCGCCGACGTGCTCGACATGACGGTCGAGGACGCGGTGGAATTCTTCAAGGCCGTCCCCCCCATCCGCGACAAGATGGCGATGCTGGCCGAAGTGGGCCTTGGCTATGTCAAGGTCGGCCAGCAAGCCACCACCCTGTCCGGCGGCGAGGCCCAGCGCGTCAAGCTCGCCAAGGAACTCAGCCGCCGCGCCACCGGCAACACGCTCTACATATTGGACGAACCCACCACCGGCCTCCACTTCGAGGACGTCCGCAAGCTATTGGAAGTCCTCCACGCGCTGGTCGAACAAGGCAACAGCGTGGTCGTGATCGAGCATAACCTCGACGTCATCAAGACCGCCGACTGGATCATCGACATGGGACCGGAAGGCGGCGTCAAAGGCGGCGAAGTCGTCGCCGAAGGCACCCCTGAAAAGGTCGCGAAGAACGCCCGGAGCTTTACCGGCCGCTATCTCGCGCCGTTACTGGGGATGGAGGCTGTAGCGGCGGAGTAAAAACACGGACGGGCTCCCCTGCTCCCTCTCCCCGGCGGGGAGAGGGTTGGGGTGAGGGGGCTCGGCGGTCAGGCTCTTTCCCCGAAGTGGCTCACCCTCACCCAACTCCGGCTAAGCGGCAAAGCCGCCAAGCCTTCTTATCCCTCTCCCTCAAGGGAGAGGGCCCAATTGGGCGAACTATTCTCGCCCCACGCACCCCGTCATCCCCGCGAAGGCGGGGATCCATCTCCCAACGCCGCACCAAGCGGAAGGTCCAGGAAATGGCTTCCCGCCTTCGCGGAAATGACAAAAGACGGTATGGGAATGAGTCAGTCGGGATATGGGTCGGAAATTCGAGCCTTAGAAAACTGGCACCGTATTCCCGCGAAATGGTTGCCAAAGGCACACCGGAAAAGGTCGCGAAGAACGCCCGGAGCTTTACCGGTCGCTATCTCGCACCGTTGTTGGGGATGGAAGCTGTGACGGCGGAGTAAGAGTATTTACACATTGAAAATGCAAGAAAAATAAGCTCAAATGACCTTGCTTAAGAAGGGGGAGCAATGTTTTATATTCATCTTTTGCGTGTTAAATGCGAGACACTGCCGCAAGCCCAACTATTCACAACAGATCAAGCGCCTGTTGAGATCATCACTGAGTCACTGCGTTCAAAGCCAACTGCTGATGTCGGTCGAGGATCAGAGTGGCACATAGGCAATGTCGAATTCGTGGCGGATGGGGGCATCAGCTTCGCAATGGGGCGCACTCAAGCTGTCAAATCGCCACAATTTGACAGCAACACCCACGACTTCCTCGAAGAAGAGGCTATGCGCGCGCCTTTTGCATTTGGAGTATTTGACACAAAAAATCAGGTGTGCGGAATAGTTCGGAAAGCGGGCGTATCACAAAAATCAAGGGAAATAGCGAACAAGTTGCAGATCCTCTTGAATTCATCGGGCATCAGCGCCGCCAGCAATCGAGAAATTACCGTAGAGCCAATTGGCGATCCCATTGGGTTCATAGAAGAAATCCGAAACGCCGATGCAGTAATTAGATTCAGTTTTACGGTAAGCCGTCCGAACCCTGCTGACGTTAACCGATTAATCCAGAAACCAGCAGAAGAATTCACCGAACTGTCGAATGGATCAAAAGCGAAAGTTGAGGTAGAGGGGGAGAATTTAGACAAAGACGTCATTGAAGATGTAGCGAAAGCGGTAGCGTCGGTTGGGGAACATGCTTCCGCTAGCGTTCGACAACCGTCTGGCGGTCGACCAAAGGTAATACACCTCGGAGGCAATCCAGTTGTGGAATCCATTTCTCCTAAAAACAATGAATCTGTTTTCGAAGCCATCTTAAAAGGCGCACGAAAGGCCTATAGCCGCGTTCGCGAAAGAACGGCAAACTAAAATGGACTCATTTTGGAAATGGTTATTTTCCGGCACTTTCGCGACACGGCCGAACGTCTGCCCGACCATCCCTATACGTATCGGCCCGGCCGTATCCCCGGAACGCGCGAAGCCCTGATCACTCCCAACTACGTCCTCGTCTATCGCGTCACGGACGCCATAGAGGTGCTGGCCGTCCTCCACACCCGCCAGCAATATCCATGACTCCCCGCGCCCAAGTTCTCATTTTGTTCTTTCCTACATCCCCTCTCCCATATTAGCACCCCGGCAAACCCTCCCAAAAAAGGAGCTTTGCCATGTCCTACCACTTCCCCCCTCTTCCCCCGCCCGCGCCGCAAGCCCGCGAGGATGGCTGGCGCCCCGCGCGCCAGCGTACATTCCTCGAAACCCTCGCCGCCACCGGCGTGGTGCGCGCCGCGTGCGAGGCGGTGGAGCTTAGCCCGCGTTCGGCCTACAACCTCCGCATCCGGGCCGATGGGGCGGCCTTCCGCCTCGGCTGGGACGCGGCGATCCTGATTGCGCGCGCGCGGCTGGCCGACGATCTGCTCGCCCGCGCGATCGAGGGGCAGCAGGATGTCATCACTCGCGATGAGGAAAATGGCGAGATTGTCCGCCGCCGCCACGACAACCGCCTCGCCATGTCGCTGCTCGCACGGCTGGACCGCATGGCCGACGCGCCGCCGGAGGGCTCGGATGCCGCCCTCGCCCGCGTCGCGGCGCAGGATTTCGCGGCCTATCTCGACATGATCTGCCCCGATTCGGACAGCGGCGCACCCGCCCTTTCGGCCCACGAAGAAACGGAGGGCCAGCCCCCCTTTCCCGCGACCGATGCCCCCGCCCCCGCCGGCTTGGCCCTTTCCCCCGGCGCATCGGCGGCGCTGTTCCTTGCCGCGCGTATGGCCCCTCCCCCTTCCGCAAATGGCTGGCAACCGCCTGCGCAGGAACAGTGTGAACTTCGCTCGCCGGCCGCCTGGCAAAGCCCCGAATTGGTGGCATTCACAGCCCGGATGCGGGCGCGGGATGCAGCGAAGACGCCCGAGGACGCGGCGGCCACCCTGCGCGGCGTGTGGTGGGATGCGGCGGCGGAGGAATATCGTACCGATTTCCCGCCGCCCCCCGGCTTCATCGACGAAGAGGAGGATGAAGATTATGTAATCGGCGATTATGAGCGCAACCTGACGCCGGACGAGGAAGCGGTGCAAACCGCCCGCGATGAGGCCGAACGCACACTCTACACCGCCGCTGCCGCCAAGGCCCGCGACGCCTTTTTCGGCTTCCCGCTCCCCCAGGGGAAGGAAGCGACTTAGGGGGTTGTGCTGCTAGAGCGCGCTGCGTTTAATCTGACGCGGGCGGGCGCTCTAATTCTTTGTTGTCGCATCGTTTTTCGCGCAAAACCGGTTCCCACTTTTGCGCACGATGCTCTAATTCGAACCAAGCCCGTTCGGGTTGAGCCTGTCGATACCCAGAGGCTCTCCGCTCCAGCAAACAGCATTCACCGCCCATTCAACCCGGCCCAGCCACACTCCCCGCACGGGCTTGCAAGGAATTTCGCCATGAGAAACATCGCTCTACTGGCCGCCGCCGCCATTTCCGCCGCCACCTTCGCCAGCGCTCAGGCGCAACCCGTCGACAAGTTCGAGCATAAGGGCCGGAGCGAATGGGTGCGGGAATATGATGACGGTTACCGCTCTGTGAAACGCGAACGCAAACCCGGCGAGTACAAGGAAGAGATCAAGCACGGCAACGACGTCGCCAAATATGAGGAAATGGCCGACGGAAGCTGGAAGGAGGAAATCAAGGAAGGCAATTGCGAGATCAAGCGCGAGCGCACCAGCAGCGGCGAATATAAGGAAGAGCGCAAATGCTGACGCGCTTCCCGGCGGCAATCCGCGCGTCCGCCAAAATTCACAACCCCGCTGCTTTCCGCAAAGCCTCATTCATCCGCGATTGCCAGCCAGGCCCGCCTTCCTTGAACCTGGCGATCACATCGGGGTCCAGCCGCAGCGTCACCTGCCGCTTCGCCTGCGCCCCTTTGGGCGGGCGGCCGACCTTGAACCCTTCCTTGGACAGATAACCGGTGGCCGGACGGATCAGCTTGCCGCCAACCCGCACTTCCGCATGGCGGAAGAACTCCTCCGTCAGTTCGGGTGCATCATCAGGATCGACCCAATCGGACACGTTCCATCTCCCATTCATGCGCGCGCCGCATCGAAATGATCCGCCGCTTTCCATTACGCTCTGTCCAGACGACAACGATGGCTAATCCATCAATCCGACCATAGGAGACCATCCGGCCCTCCCCATAATCGAACCTTAAATCCGGCGCAGTAAAGGTTTCGCCATCGAACAGCCTCCAAGCATGGGCATAATCCAGGCCTCGCTCTCGTAATGTCCTTTCCCGCTTCACCGGATCGAATTCGATATCCATGCCGTCGGCTTGTCCCAATAATGTAGTTACAAAAATGACTCTGTCAACGCCACAATGGATGTTTCGGCCCGCCCGCCCCCACAACGGCCAAGCGACCCCCGGGGAAGGGCTTGGCTGCGGGCGGACCTACTTCCTTGAGACACAAGGGACTTTTCAATGACCAACCCTGGGGCAGGATACAATTGGTTACGGAGGCGGTTTGGTCCATTCTGGATGCAATGAACGCCAAGTCTGAAACGGGGCGCTCCCACTCCCTCCCGTCAAAAATGACCCGGCGGCTGTCGTCGCCGGGTCAGGGACAGGGCGTCTGAGAGGCAGACGCCCCGCGGGTCGCAAGGGGCGTTTACCATATTGCCTCCGTAACGACTGTGATCCACGTCACGCTGGCAGAGAGCGAACTGAGATTGGAGCTGGATGACTTTATCGCGCCGCTCGTCCCGAGCGAAGTCGAGGGACATACCCCATCAATAATCCTTCGAAACGCGAAGGTTCACGCTCTGGCGTCCCATGGTGGAGATGCTGGACAGGAGCGACAGCCAGCGGGTGATCTGGAACTCCACCCGTGTCGCGGAATAACCCTGCCCGTCGGTGATCAGTTCGACATAGGTCCGCCGGGTCACATATTTGCCCGCCGCCACGGACGTCCCCTGGCCAGTGACCGTGTCGGCGGGAAGGATGCGGAGCCGGTCCAGCCCCGCGGCCTTTCGGACTGCATTGATGGGGTTGATGCCCCCGCCTCCACCCCTCAGCGAAGCAACGGCCGCCGCCAGTTGCAGCGCTTCGGGCGCGGAAAGATCAGTGATGGAACTGCCAAAGAGCAGCCGGGACAGCAGCTCATCCTCCGGCATGGCGGGGGTGCTGGTAAAGCTGATTTCGGGCTGCAATCCCGTCCCGTTCACATGGATGACGGCGCTCAGGTCAGTCACATTCGCCGACGCCTCTATGTCCAGCGTGGGGTTGACCGGGGTGTTGCCGGTAAAGCGAATCTCTCCTTTCTCCAGGTCGAAGCTCCGCCCGGCAAACTCATAATCGCCGCGCACCAGCGTTGCCGTTCCGACGATAG
>NZ_DATEMB010000004.1:0-72393 GCF_035276005.1 Rhizorhapis sp. | reverse complement strand
CCCGACACCGCGGCTTTTGCGGCAGGCATTGCTCTTTATGCCGAGAGCGACCTGCTATGTTACCGGGCCGGGGAGCCCGCCCCCTTGGTGGCGCGGCAGGCAGCGGCATGGGATCCGCTGCTCGATTGGGCGGCAAGGCGCTATGATGTGCACTTCACCATCGTCACGGGAATTATGCACGAGCCGCAGGCGGAGGCGACGCTCGAAAGGCTGCGGGGGGCTGTCGCCAGCTATTCGTCTTTTCTTCTGGCCGGTCTGTCGCCGATTGTTTCACTGACAGGATCACTGGTGGCAGGCTTGGCCTTGCTTGAAGGCGCGGCGGATGCCGGGGCGATTTGGGACGCCGCTCAGCTCGATGAGCTGTGGCAGGCGGAGATGTGGGGTGAGGACGCGCTCGCGGCGCAGATTCGCGCACAGAAGCGGGCGGAATATGACGATTGCGTCACTTTTTGCGGCTTGGCCCGACAATAGATAACCGGCAACGCTTTTCCTCCAGGCACTGTATTCGCAGCGGTGTATCCCCTTTATGCGCCGCGCTGCTTGTTGTGGAGAGAATGATAGTGACCAAGACCATATTCACGACCCTGATGACGACGGGCATGCTGGCGCTTGTGACGCCCGCTCTGGCCCAGGAGGCCCAACCCGCCGCACCCGTCCAATCCGCGGATCCGGCTCAGTCCGCGCAGCCGGCCCCGTCCGCGCAGCCGGCACAGCAAGCCGCTCCCGCCGCCGGCCAGATGACGCCGGAGCAGATCGCCGCCTTCAACAAGGCGGTGGCGGATTTCACCGCCGCCCAGCAATTGCAGCAGTCGGGCGACAATGCCGGCGCGCTCGCCAAATATGAAGGCGCGTTGCCCGCGGTACGCGCCGCAGTGAAGGCGCAACCGGAGAACAAGGATTACAAGAACTTCCTGGCCAATGCGCTTTACGCGACGGCGGCTGCCCAGGCCGCGACGCAGAAGTTCGATGCGGCGATCAGCTCCTATCAGGAAGCGGTGCCCCTTTGGCGCGAGATTGTTGCTGCCAACCCGGCCGAAGCCAATAACCGCAACGTGCTTGCGGGCATGCTGGTGCAGCTTGGCAACAAGCAGTTGACGGCGCAGGACAAGGCAGGCGCCAGCCCCCTGTACAAGGAAGCGACCGATCTTGCCCGCAAGTCGGTGGAAGCTGCGCCTTCTGATCCGGTGAACAAGAACCTGCTGCTTTCCGCCCTCATCGGCCTCAGCCAGACCAGTTCAGACAAGGCGGTGATGGATGAAACGCTTGCCATGGGCAAGAAGATGATGGCCGAAGGTTCGATCGACGCGGTCAACAAGCCGTCCATCGAGATCATGACCGGCCAGAAGGGGTGATGTAGTTGCCTTCCTCCCCCGCACGGAGATCGTTGCAATATTCAGAAATGCCGTATTTGACGTCATTCCCGCCTTCGCGGGGATGACGGCATAAGTGAATTTCGCAACGAATCCCCGTGCCGGGGAGGATCAAAACCACCACATCACGCTTTCGCTGAAGGGCGTCCAGACCCCAATTCTGACGCCGATGCGGCGCAACTGCGCCCCCGTCCATTCATTGCAGGTGCGGAAGAGGTCGTAGCGGCCAGTGGATTGGTAGAAGACGTCCGCTGGTCCATAGCCCTGGACTGGCTGCGGCCGTCCCCCATCCAGCCGGAAATAGGCTTCGATTTGTTGCGAGAGCCTGCGATATTGGTGCACGCTGATCATAAGCGGCCGCATGTCGGGCGCTGCGCGTGGGGCATGGATATGGTCCACATGCAAAAGCGTATGCTCGCCATTTGCAAGGGCCTTTACCGCTATTATGGGGTCAACGTCCGACCAGCGGGGCGTGTTGAGATAGAACTCCCGTTCGCCCCATCCGAACAATATGTGGCTGGATGCGGCATAGCGGGGATCGCGAATGTCCCCGGACCTCACCAGGCGGCGCCAGTCCTGCACTTCATTCTGTGCGGGCAGGATAAGGCCTGTATGAACTCCGTTGCTGTAGATGAAGATGCGGACTCCCTGCCGGGGCTCCTTCCACCCTGCGTTGGAAGGAAGCAAGGAACCGATGAGGGCCGCCGAGCAATAAACCAATAGCAGCGCCAGCAGCGTGAGCGCTGTGGTGGTCAGCGTCCGGACCAGGGCCCTGATTTTGTCCGTGCGGGGCCGCTTGGCTGTGCTCGAAAAGGCCATTGGGAAATGCTATAGGGGCGCAATGGAGAAGCAAATGGAAAATGGCGGATCTCAGCACCCGCCCGAAGGCGCCGCAGCGGACTGGACGATCCCGCAGAACTGGGCCCATTATAGCGTCGAGGACCATGCTACATGGGACGAACTGTTCGCACGGCAGTCCCGGCTGCTGCCCGGACGCGTCAGCGAAGCCTTTCTGAAGGGCATGGATGTCCTGCACCTCTCAAGACCCGGCATTCCTGATTTCGAGGAGCTTTCCGAACGGCTGATGAAGGCGACGGGCTGGCAGGTCGTGGCCGTGCCTGGGCTGGTGCCTGACGATGTCTTTTTCGACCATCTCGCCAATCGCCGCTTTGTTTCCGGCAACTTCATCCGCCGCAGGGATCAGCTTGACTATCTGCAGGAGCCGGACGTTTTCCACGATGTCTTCGGTCATGTGCCGCTGCTCGCGGACCCGGTGTTCGCTGATTATATGCAGGCCTATGGGCGGGGCGGGCTGCGCAGCCTGGAACATGGCGCGTTGCACCGGTTGTCGCGGCTTTACTGGTACACGGTGGAATTTGGTCTGGTGCGGGAAGATGGCGGCATCCGCATCTATGGCGCGGGTATCGTGTCGAGCCATGGCGAGAGCATCTTTGCGCTCGACGATCCCAGCCCCAACCGGATCATGTTTGATCTGAAGCGGGTGATGCGGACCAAATATCGTATCGACGATTTCCAGCAGAATTATTTTGTGCTGCACAGTTTTGACGAACTGCTGCGGCAGACGCTGGAAACGGACTTTGCACCTCTCTATGCCGAACTGGACCCCTTGCCCGATATAGAGATCGGGGAATTGGTGGAGGGCGACGACATCATCACGCGCGGCACGCAAGCCTATGCCGCCGCGCGCGCATAGGGGCAATTTCGTCCTCTTTTGGGAGCGACAATAGGCTTAGGCCAATTGCCCCATTTCCGCCGAAATGGTAAAAATAGGGGGACGACTCTTCAGGATAAATTTAGGGGACCAAAAGCCGTCAGTCATCCTTGACTGGAGGAATGGAAATGCACCGCCATCTGTCTGCGGCTGTCGCCGCAATTCTGCCTTTATCCCTGATGTCCGTCCCTGCAAATGCTGATCTCCCTAAACGGAATTGCTGGCAAAATGACGAAATTGCCGCAGCCGAGCTGCACAGTTTTCAAACGATGCTGATGGTTGGAGCGCTCAAATGCAGGGACCGGCTGCCAGCCGCGCTGGAGGGATATAATCGCTTCATGTCGGTGAAGCGCGATCTCATTGTTACCAATCAATATATATTGATGTCCCACTTTATCCGCGAATATGGGGATTCCAGCGGGACAGGTGCATTCCGGGACTATGAGACCTCGATCGGGAACCGTCATTCGGCGGCCGACAATCTGGGGCGCTGCGAAGCCATAGGTGCCATGGGCCGCATGGCCGCGAACGCATCGGAATCAGATTTGCGGGAACTGGCCCGGGTAATGGGCCAGGACCTCGACATGACCTGCCCGACCTATGCCGATGCCGATGAGGGACTGGCTCCCACTGTTGCAGCCGGAACCAGCTCCAAGGGTCAGCCTGTCGCGGCACCGGTGGCCCGTGCTGCTGCCACAACCGAAGAAATAGCGCCTGCACCTGCGGCACCCAAGCTGGTAACGAGCGAGGCTGGAACACAGCCCAAGGTGGTGACGGTCGCTGATGAGCCTGCCGTTGCGGCTGCACCGGCTGCACCTGCGGCCCCGGCGGCGGCTCCGGCCGCGCCAACGGCGGCCCAGGCACTGCAGGAGGCGGCAAAAGCCCTGGCGCTGGCAGCGACTGCTCTGCAGGAGCAGAATGCGGCGGCGGCCGAGACCCCCGCCCCCAGGACGGCTGAATTGACGACCACGCCAAAATGAGCGGCAGTGTTTTGATTTGAACCCTTGGGCCTGAGCCAGACATTCCGTTCGTGTCGAGTGAACAGGTTTGCGCCAGGCCAAGGCTCCTCGCTATAAGGCAGCGGGGTCCCTGCCTGCGCAGGGACGACGAGTGCCCTGGGAATTACGGTCTTTCAATGAACAACCCGGAGACGGGAGACGGGAGAGGCGGAGGCGTTTATCCGCCTTCACCATTCACCCCGTCGTCCCTGCGCAGGCAGGGACCCCGCTGCCTTAGAGACAATCCTTTGAAAGGCTTCGATAAGTTCCGCCTGAGCGGAGATCAGGCGATTCCGATTGATCTAACGCGTAGCGCCCTAGCCCACGATCTGTGGCAGAATGGCGTCGAGGAGCAGCATGCCTGGCTCTTGCACCTTGAGCCGGTCGCCCTCGAGGACCAGCAGTCCTAAGGCCGAAAGGCGCTCTGCCGCGGCGTAGTCGATCAGCGACGCCGTGCTGACGCCTGAAAGGCTGGCTATGCGCGCCAGATCCACGCCTTCCTTTAGCCGAAGGCCCATCAGCAACGCCTCTGCTGCCCGTTCCTCCTGTGACAAGAGCGTTTCGCTTTCGATGCCATGGTCGTTGCGGCCTACAGCGGCGAGCCAGTTCTCCGGCTTCCTGTGCCGCTGGCTGGCCGTTCCGCCGCGCCTTCCATGCGCTCCAGGGCCGATGCCGGCATAATCCTGATATCGCCAATAGATGAGGTTGTGGCGGCTCTCGTCGCCCCTTCGCGCATGATTGCTGATTTCATAGGCGGGCAAGCCTGCTTGCTCTGTAAGGGTCCTTGTGAGCTCGAACAGCGTCGCCGCGTGGTCCGCATCGGCAGGAGCAAACTCGCCCTTGCGGACCATTGTTTCGAAGCGGGTCCCTGGCTCGATCGTGAGCTGATAGAGCGAAAGATGTGAGGTGCCATAGGACAGCGCCTGCACAAGTTCCCTTTCCCATTCCCCCTCGCTCTGGCCGGGGCGGGCATAGATCAGATCGAAGCTGACCCTGGGGAAAAGGCTTTGCGCTGCTTCCAACGCGAGCAGCCCTTCATGAACGTCGTGAGCGCGGCCAAGGAAGCGGAGCGACATGTCGTCGAGCGCCTGGAGACCGAGCGATATTCGGTTTACCCCGGCGCGGGCCAGATCATTAAAGCGCGCAGCTTCGACAGAGGAGGGATTGGCTTCCAGCGTGATCTCAATGTCATCGGCAAAGCCCCAATGATCCCGGGCCGCCGCCAGCACCGCTTCGACGGTTTCCGGGGGCATGAGCGAAGGGGTGCCGCCGCCGAAGAAGATCGACGAAAGGCGCCTGCCGTTGGTCAGCCGGGCCTCATGCGCCATGTCCTTGAGCAGCGCCATGCGCCAGGCCTGCTGGTCGACGGTCTCCCGCACATGGCTGTTGAAATCGCAATAGGGGCACTTCGAAACACAAAAAGGCCAATGCACATAAAGCGCTAGCGGCTCCGTTCGGGCTGCGTTCACATTGGCATCGCTCATATGCGCCCTCCTATGATCGCAAAGCTCCTGATGGAAAAGTCCATAATGAAGACGAAGCTCGCCCTTTCCCTGTTCCTTGCCCTTTCACCCTGCATCGCCGTGCCGGCTTCGGCCCAGCGCTATCCTGATGAGGGTTATTATGACGATTATGGCGACGATGACGAATATCGCCGCGATGATCGCTACGAGGACAGCCGCTATCGCGAGCGGGAAGCGGAGGAGGACGCGCCGCCGGTCTATTGGGATGAAGCGCCGGACGAAAAGCAGGAGCGGGGTGGCAGTCTTTTCCGGTCGGTGATGATGAAGCGGCACAATGACGCCCGCCGCGCGGTTGGCCAGCGGCCATTGCGTTGGAACACGGCGCTTGCTGCAGATGCACAGCACTATGCCAACCAGCTCGCCCGCACGCGTGTGTTCCAGCATAGCAAGGAACCGCGGGGGAGGACGCCGCAGGGCGAGAATCTGTGGAGGGGCAGCTCCGGCTATTTCAGCTATGACGAGATGATCGGAAGCTGGGTGAAGGAAAGGCGCTGGTTCCGCCGAGCTGCCATGCCCAGGGTGAGCAGCACCGGGCGCTGGGCCGATGTCGCCCACTATACGCAGATCATCTGGCACAGCACGACGGATGTGGGCTGCGCGATCGGCGACAATGGCCGCGACGAATATCTGGTCTGCCGTTACGGCCCGCCGGGCAATGTCTACGGGCGGGATCCGCTAGGCGGCGATGAGCCGCCCAAGCCTGTGAGGACGGGCTATTGAGGGGGGCTTCTTTCGGGTGAGACGAACATGCTTTCCCTCTCCCATAGGGAGAGGGTTGCGCAGACTTAGGCCGACCTAGTCGGTCTTAGTGGAAGTTGGGTGAGGGGTTCCACGCTACTTGTAGGGCACAACCCCTCACCAACTCCGGCTAGGCTGCACGCTGCCAAGCCTGCATATCCTCTCCCCATGGGAGAAATAAAAAGGAGATGGTATCTCCGCCCTCAGCCCAGGAAATCCCCCGCCAGCAACAGCAGCAGCTTTACGTCCAGCGCCATTCCTTCGCGTCGCTTTGCCTGGATGTAGTTTGCCACTTCGCCCAGCAGCACGCGGTGCACGATAATGTCCTCGCCCTCGGTTCCGCCGCCTTCGCTGGTTTTTGTAAGACCTGTGGCCTTGAAAAGGGTGAAGCTCTCCGAGACCATTCCGGGTGAACTGTAGAAGCGGCCGAGATCCTCCATCTGTGCCGCATGGTAGCCGGTCTCTTCCTCCAGTTCGCGGGCGGCGGCATCCGCTGGGGCTTCGTCTTCATGATCGTCGCCGATAAGGCCTGCCGGCAGTTCCAGGCAGCGGGCCTTCAACGGCACGCGATATTGCTCGACGAGCAGGATATGGGGGCCGTCCGGTGCCTCCTCTATGGCCAGGATCACACCGGCCTGAATGCCTCGGCTCCGCGAGACATATTCCCATGTGCCTTCGCGCTTTGCCGTGATGAAACGGCCTTCCCACATGGTTTCGACGGCTTCAGTCATTATCTTCGTTTCTCATTCTTCTGAGGATGCGCCCTCCGAACCAAGAACCGCAGAGCAGTTCGCTTGGCCATCACAGTTCGATCAACCGGTCGGGCAGCTCGTTCGAATCGTTTTCGCTTCTGGGAAAGTGCTCCGCCAGCACCGTGCCGACGCAGCGGACCGCCTCGGCCATGCCCTTTCCGGGACGGCCCTGCCTCACCTCGTCAATCAAGGCGATCATGGCTTCGCCCCATATTTCGGGCTGGACCTTGCTCGCAATGGCTTCGTCGGCGACGATCTCTGCCTGATGCTCGGCGAGCGAAAGGTAGATGAGGATGCCAGTGCGGCCTATGGTCCGCCGCTCGGCGCCCACCTTGAAGAAGGCGATGGCGCGGCGCCGTACCCGCCGCGCCTTGGTGCGCTTGGGCGTCAGTGCGAGGCGCAGCGGTTTGACCGCGAGCAGATAGCGGACGGCAAGGAAGGCGGCGATCAGCAGGCCGAGCAGGGCAGTCAATGTGATTCCGGCAGGAAGCTCCCGCTCCCATCCTCCGCCAAGCAGGCCGTGCAGGCGGTCCATGAACCAGACCGGAAACATCGCAACCGCTGACAGGGTGAGGAACGTCGCGGCCACGGCCCAATGAAGCCCCACATCATGATAGCTGTCGGAGCGATCCGTGACGATGGTCACGATCTCACCATTGGTGCGCGCTTCGGCCTCCGCAACCGCTGCTGTCACCTGTCCATGCTCTTCGGCGGTCAGCCGGTTCACTTTCCGCATCACCAGCTCCCCGAAGCCCCGCCGCCGCCAAAGCTGCCGCCGCCGCCCGAAAATCCGCCGCCGCCCCAACCTGAGCCGCCGCTTCCGCCGCCCCAGCCGCCACCCAGGCCGGGTCCCCAGATAACCACAGGGCTACGGCCGCGCCGGTAGCGCCGGCCGCCAAAAGCGCGGCCGAGCATCATGGGCAAAATGAAGAAGAGCAGGATCGCGAGCCAGAAGAACAGCATGAAGCCATTGCCGGATGACCGGTGCTCCTTCGCCCGCTGTTCCGCCGCAAGAGCTTGCGCCTTTGCTTCATCGGGCGGCAGGGCGAGGAGTTTGCCGATCTCCTCAACGCCCGCGCGGATGCCGCCGGGATAATCATTCTCCTTGAAGCGCGGGATGATCGCATTCTGGATGATGAGGCTCGACATGGCGTCCGTCAGGATACCCTCCAGCCCATAGCCGACCTCTATGCGCACCTTGCGGTCATTGGGCGCCACGATCAGCAGCGCGCCATTATTCGCTTCCTTCTGACCAATGCCCCAGTGGCGGCCGAGCTGATAGCCATAGTCGGCAATGTCATAGCCCTGAAGGTCGGGCAGGGTGGCCACCACCACCTGCCGTCCGCTCTCGTCCTCGATCGCCTTGAGCTTGGCGGTCAGGGACTGTTCCTGGGCCGGGTCGAGGAGGTTGGCATTGTCGACCACTCGGCCGGTGAGCTTTGGGAATGTCTGGGCGTGGGCGGTTGCGGCGAAAAGGAATAGCGCAATCAATGCCAAGACCACCCGCATCAGCCCCATTGCCGGATCAGCAACGCCGCTGGCCCTGAGCCTGTCGAAGGACATTTCCTTTTCTGAAGACAAGGAGAGGGTTTCCGTAGGCTCAGCCCAAGGGCGGTGGGAGCAGATCAACTGCACGACGCTCGAACTGCTCAGGCTCCGAAGTCCACTTTTGGCGCTTCTTCGGCGCCTTCGCTCGTTGCCTCAAAGGGGGTCATCGGCTTTGCTCCGTGCACCAGCTTCGCCCCGATCATCTCGGGGAAGGTGCGGATGCGGGTATTATAATCGCGCACCGCCTCATTATAGTCGCGCCGCGCCACGGCGATGCGGTTCTCCGTCCCTTCTAGCTGGCTCTGTAGAGCAAGGAAATTCTGGTTGGATTTGAGGTCTGGATAAGCCTCCACCGATACGAGCAGGCGTCCGATTGAGCGCCCGAGCTCATTTTGCGCAGCCTGGAAGGCGGCGACCTTTTGCGGATCCTGCAGGTCATTTGCGCTTACCTGGATCGACGTCGCCTTGGCGCGCGCCTCAGTGACGCGGGTCAGCGTCTCCTGCTCCTGTTTGGCATAGCCCTTCACCACCGCCACAAGATTGGGGACGAGATCGGCGCGGCGCTGATATTGGTTCTGCACGTCGGCCCATTTTGCTTTCACGGTTTCTTCGGCTGCCGGGACCGAATTTATGCCGCAGGCCGAGAGGGAAATCGCCGCTACCGGGGCGAGCAGAGCGTAGGACAAACGGCGATCGGTCATCTCATTCTCCAGCGGGACATATTGCGATTGACTTCAATGGCTGCAAAATAGGGGGCTGATTGCCTGTCCGCAACAATCAGGCTGTTCTATTTTGCCGGGACAGTCACACGCCAGAAAGGGGAGCTGATCTTATGCTGGCTGAATTCCGTACATTCATCGCCCGGGGCAATGTCCTGGACCTTGCCGTGGCCGTGATCATAGGCGCCGCCTTTGCGACCATCACCAAGTCGCTGACCGACGACATCATCATGCCGGTGGTCGGCGCGATTTTCGGTGGTTTCGACTTTTCGAACTACTTCATCATTCTCGGCGATATTCCGCCTGATTTCAAAGGGTCGACCGCCAGCTACGCCGATCTCAAGGCCGCTGGCGTGGCACTTTTCGGATGGGGACAATTCCTGACCGTCTTGATCAATTTCCTGATCCTCGCCTTCATCATTTTCTTGATCGTGCGTCAGGCGGGCAAGATTATCCACGAGCCGGAGCAAGCGCCTGCCGCCGAATCGGAAGATGTTGTCCTGCTTAGGGAAATTCGCGATTTGCTGAAGAAGTAAGCCTTTTGGAGAAGTCCTCGGGCTGCTGCAAATGCGATGGATGGATGGTTTCCAGGGAACAAAGCGCAAGGCCAGCCTGTTAGTGCGCCTAGCCAAGTCCAGATTGGCGGTAACAGGAGGTTCTGACGTGAAAGTCATAATCAAAGGTCTTGCGATTGCCGGTATTCTTGCCCTTGGGGCTTGTGATTCCAAAAAGGAAAACGCCATCGAAAATGCCGCCGAGAATCAGGCGGACATGATGGAAAATCAGGCCGAGACCATGGAAGACCAGGCGGACGTCACGAATAATGCTGCGGCCGCCAATGCCATGGAAAACCAGGCCGACGTCCTTGAGGAAAAGGCCGAGCAGACCCGCGAGCAAGGTGAAAAGGCCGCTGACAAGGCTGAGGAAACCGCCCCGCGCTGAGCGGCGGTATCCCGCTTTTACGCAGTCACTTTTCATTCGTGACGGACACCCTATATAAGGTGGTGCCGGACCTGTCCGGCTATGGCGATAAATTGTGTCGTGTAATAGGCGCAGCGGACCCGGGGGCAGTACCCGGCGGCTCCACCAGAAAGGGCTTCTTCCCATAGCGAAGCCCCTCCTGACGGGGCCGAACCAGGATCGACGTGTGTTGAAAGACGATATTTTCGCCCGGCCCGAGTAAGCCGTAAAACTGTTCAAAACCTACAAGTGCCAACGATAACGAGGCTCTTGCTCTTGCTGCCTAATCCAACGGCTCACGCCTAAGGATTAAGCAAATAGAACGCGGTTGGACCCACCGGGCAACAGAAGCGGATTCCAGCGGTTTGGGGAGCACCGGGCAACAGAAGCTCCCCGCCTTCTCCATATTCTTTAATGCCCTCGCCATTCCGCGTGCGCGGGACGACGGAAGTTGGTCTGAAAGCTGAACGGCTGAAGATCAGCGCGGTCCCTGCCTTCGCTCCGACGACCGATGCGCTTTACCGCGCTCCCTTACCCGGTCCGCCAGCCGCTGCCATAGGTTGAGGCAAGGGCGGCGCTCCCGGCCCCATGTTCGCCAGATATTTGATCACCGCCGCCCTGTCGGCTGGACGCCGGAGGCCCGCAAAGGACATTTTTGTACCGGGCACGTCCTTGGCGGGAGAGGCGAGGAAGCTGTCAAGCCGCTCATAGGTCCAGCTACCCTGGTGCGATTTCATGGCCGGCGAATAGGCAAAGCCGCCATGGGATGCGATCTTGCGTCCCACAACGCCCCACAGATTAGGGCCGATGCGATTGGGGCCGCCCTGGTCAAAACTGTGGCAGGTGGTGCAGACCCGCGCCTTGCTTTCGCCAGAGGCGGCGTCGGCGCTGGCGAGCAGCGTGCCCAGATCGGCCACTTCCCTGGGAGCGCCTCCGGCAGCGGCGACCGCCGGACGCGGTACCGGCTGCCGCTCGATATTCTGCATATAGGCCATCAGCCTTCCGCGCTGTCCGGGGCCGTCGACGCCGCTGGGCCAGCCCCGCTGTACCGCCGCCAGATCTACGGCGGGTGGCAGATTATCCGCGCCCTTGAACGCCAGCTGGCCAGGATAGGTGGTGGGGATAAGCTGATCGGCGAACCAGTCGCCTCCCCAGATGACGGCCGCCGCTCCTGCTGCGGCGATCCAGGCGACTTTCCATCCTTCCTTGTCCATGGCTCAGGCTCCGCCGCCAAAGAAGATCGCCCGAGTCCAGAACACATAGTCCGATTCGATGCTCATGATGCCGACCAGCACCAGCAGCACCAGCGGCGGCACCAATATGGCATAGATGAGGGAAAGCCGCTCCCACGCCATGTGCATGAAGATCGAGACAATGAGCCCCGCCTTCAGGAGCATGAAGACAACGATCAGGGACCAGCGAATGATGCCGTGGAAATGGAAATAATCGACCAGATAGGAAAGGGTGCTGAGGACAAAGAGATAGCCCCAGATCTTGAGGTAAAGGCCTATGGGATGCTGTTGCCCCTCATGCGCTTCCGCTTTTGGCTGCGCCGCTGCCGACATGTCGTGGTTCATGGCATTCTCTTCCCTCACCACAGATAGAAAAAGGCGAAAATGAAGACCCAGACCAGGTCGACAAAGTGCCAATAGAGCCCCGCGATCTCGACCGCCGAATAGTCGCCGCTGCGGTCATAATGGCCCCTCAGCACCTTTGACGCGACGACCAGCAGCAGTATGACGCCGCACGTCACATGCAGGCCATGGAAGCCGGTGATCATGAAGAAGCTCGCCCCAAATTGCGGCGCTCCCCAGGGATTGCCCCAGGGGCGCACGCCTTCCATGATGAGCTTCGTCCATTCAAATGCCTGCATGCTGACGAATGTCGCGCCGAACAGGGCCGTGGCGAACATAAGGGCGGCGGTTTTCCGGCGGTCGCGCCGGTAACCGAAATTGACCGCCATCGCCATGGTGCCGCTGGAACTGATCAGTACGAAGGTCATGATCGCGATCAGGATGAGGGGAATATGCTGCCCGGCTATGGTGAGCGCGAACACCTCGCTGGCATTGGGCCAGGGCAATGTCGCGGAGGAACGCATGGTCATGTAGGAAACGAGGAAGCAGGAGAAGATGAAGGTATCGCTCAGCAGGAAGATCCACATCATCGCCTTGCCCCAATGGGTGTGGCGGAACACTTCCTGATCCGCCGCCCAGTCGGAGGCCATGTCCTGCACGCCCTGTTTGGACGTGCCATGATCTTCCCTCTCCATCATCACCAGTTGCGACATAATGATCGCTTTCTGTTTTCAGGTCGATAACAATAGCCCCACGAGCAGAACCCAGATCAGCAGCAGGAAGTGCCAATAGAGCGCGCAGAGCCTGATCCCCGACAAGGTCGGACGGTTGAGCACACGCAGCCAGGCAACCAGTCCCCCGGCCAGATGCAGGCCGTGCACGGCCGTCAGGAAATAGAAGAAGGCATTGGCCGGGTTGGCGGACAGATAATAACCACCGGCGTAGTAATGGCGCCAGAGAAGGAGTTGGCCGCCGAGAAATGCGATGCCGAGAAGCCCTCCCAGCGTGGTGCCAAGGCGCAATTTTCGGGGACTATCAGCTACCGTGGTCGTCGCTGCGAAGGCAGGGACCCCGCTTCCTTTTTCCAGCCTTGCCGAAGAAAAGCGGGGTCCCTGCCTCCGCAGGGACGACGGAAGCGCGGCCTTGCGTGCTACCTCCCAGGCAACACTGCTCAGGACCAGAATCGCCGTGTTCACCCATAGCAGCGCCGGCTCCGGCATTGGTCGCCAATCGCCCGAGGCATGTCCCATCGCTTCATGGATGCCCATGCGCATCAGATACGCTGCCACGATCAGTGAAAAGATGACTGCGGCGATGGCGAAGTAAACATACAGTCCAACAGCCATGGCCGCCGGGCGATAATCCGCCGGGTCTTCAAAACCCTCCGCGCCGGGCGTCAGCCAGCTCTTTTCGGTGAGGCGGGAAAAAAGGCTCATGATGGAGGCTCGTTCTGGGCAATGAAGTCGCGGCTATGGCCGGGGACGCTATAGTCATAGGCCCAGCGATAGACGGTCGGCAGCTTCGGCCCCCAATTGCCATGCTTGGGCGGCGTGTCGGGGGTCTGCCACTCCAGGCTGGCGGCACCCCAGGGATTGGGGTCGGCCTTTGGACCCCGGAACACGCTCCAGATCATGTTGAAAAAGAACAAGGACTGTGCTGCGAATACCGCCATGGCGGCAACGGTGATCATCTCATTGGCGAAATGCGCGGACGGGGGGATGAAGTCGGTCTCCCCCAGCGCGAAATAGCGGCGGGGGACGCCGAGCACGCCCAGATAGTGCATCGGCAGGAAAATCGCATAGACACCGATGAAGGTGATCCAGAAATGCGCCTGCGCCAGCGTTTCGTTCCACATGCGCCCGGTGATCTTGGGATACCAGTGATAGATGGCGCCGAAGATGACCAAAATCGGCGAGACGCCCATCACCATATGGAAATGGCCGACGACAAAGAATGTATCGGACAGGGGCACGTCCACGCTGACATTGCCCAGAAAAAGCCCGGTAAGTCCGCCATGTATGAAGGTGAAGAGGAAACCCAGGGCAAAGAGCATGGGCACGCGCAGGTGAATATCCCCCCGCCAGAGCGTCAACAGCCAGTTATAGACCTTGATTGCTGTGGGGATGGCGATCACCAGCGTGGAGGTCGCGAAGAAGAACCCGAAATAGGGATTCATGCCGCTCACATACATGTGGTGTGCCCACACAAGAAAGCTGAGCGCGCCGATGATGACGATGGCCCACACCATCATCCGGTAACCGAAGATATTCTTTCTCGCATGGACGCTGATAAGGTCCGACACGATGCCGAAAGCGGGGAGGGCGACGATATAGACCTCCGGGTGGCCGAAGAACCAGAAGAGGTGCTGGAAGAGGATCGGACTGCCGCCCTCATGATCGGTGGGTTGGCCCATGGACATGAGCGCGGGCATGAAGAAGCTGGTGCCGGCGATCCTGTCGAGCAGCATCATGATCGCCGCCACGAACAGGGCGGGAAAGGCAAGCAGGCCCATGATCGATGCAACGAATATGCCCCATACCGAGCAGGGCATCCGCATCAGCGTCATGCCCTTGGTCCGCGCCTGGAGCACCGTCGTCACATAGTTGAGGCCACCCATGGTGAAGGCGATGATGAAGATCGCTAGGCTCGCCAGCATCAGGATGATGCCCCATTGATGGCCCGGAGTCCCCTCCGTGATCGCCTGGGGCGGATAGAGCGTCCAGCCGGCTCCTGTAGGACCGCCGGGAACGAAGAAGCTTGCCACCAGCACGATTACAGAGAGCAGATAGACCCAGTAGGACAGCATGTTCACAAAGGGGAACACCATGTCCCGCGCGCCCACCATCAGTGGGATGAGGTAATTGCCGAATCCTCCCAGAAGCAGGGCGGTCAGCAGATAGACCACCATGATCATTCCGTGCATCGAGACATATTGAAGGTAGTTTTCCGGCTGGATCGAAGGAAACAGTCCGGGAAAACCCAGTTGCAGCCGCATCAGGAAAGAAAGCACCAGCGCGACGAGACCAATGGCGATCGCCGTCACGCCATATTGAATGGCGATGACCTTGTGGTCCTGGCTCCAGACATATTTGCCGATCCATGTTTTTGGGTGATGCAGCGGGCGAAGGTCGTCAGCGATCGTCGTTGCCATCAGTCAAGTCTCCCCCTGGTCGGTGTCGTGCAACTGTCCGCGCTGGCGAGGATGGCGGAAATGCTGGAGGGGCTAGCCGATGCCATGATTTCCCCGAAGGTGACCTGCTCGCCCAGCCATTGGTCAAAGGCCTGTTGCGGCTCCACGACTACTGTGCCGCGCATTTCATGATGGCCCACGCCGCACAACTCGGCGCACAGGATTTCGTATGTCCCTGCCTTGGTTGGCGTCATCCAGAAATAGGTGACGATGCCCGGCACCAGATCCATTTTGGCGCGGAATTGGGGGACGTAGAAGTCGTGGAGCACGTCCTTTGAGCGGAGCACCACCTTCACTGGCTTGCCTACAGGCAGGTGCAGTTCGTTGGTCTCCACCACGACATCGTCGCGCCCGAAAGGATCGCGCGGATTGATGCCAAGGCTGTTGTCCGGCGTGATATGTTTGACGGACGCAGTCCCCAGCACCCCGTCGGGCCCCGGAAAGCGGAAGCTCCACTGCCATTGCTGGCCGGTCGCCTCCACCACCGCTGCATCCTTGGGCACGTTCACATATTGGCTCCAGGCGATGAGGCCCGGCGCCAGCATCCCGGCAATGCCTATGGCAGTCCAGAAAGTGAGGCGCTTTTCGAGCGAGGCGTTTTCGGGTTCATAATGCGCCCGGTTGCCCGGCTTGTGCCGGTATTTCCAAAGCGCATAGGCCATGAAAAGGTTGAGAACGATGAACGCGACGGCGCAAATCCACAGCGTTACGTCAAGCGCCGTATCAATCGAGCCCCAGTTGGATGCAATCGGGGTCTTCCACCATGGGCTGACCAGGTGAAAGATAATCGAACCCAGAACAAGCAAGGCGATAGCAATCGCGATTGGCACAGGCTCTCCCCTCCTATGCGGGGCGGTCCATGCCATGTAACCCGGCCTTGCGTCGACTCGCCACGCGGGAAACAACCATCACTACGGTGGCGACCATATAGCTAAAATCAATGGGATGAAAGCCGGGCTGGTCGGGCACCGGTTCGAAGCCGGTGAAGACAATTCGCAGGTCTCCTTCTTTTTGGAAATAAAGGATAGTTGCTCCACTCTGGCGGCGAGCATTCTGGACCGGAATTGCTGAATCCTCTACTAAAGATTCCATATAACAAGCCGGGCCGCATCAATAGCAATGACAGGTTCTGTAGTGCTCAACAGCTAAGACTCTCGATCATTTTCATATCGTTGAGCATCGGTCTGCAGCTCTTGTCCGGCTGTTCTCTCAAGGGATGAGATCCCTGTTTCAGGGGAAAGTCATGAGCCTGCATTCCAGAATATTGAGGATGATGCTGAAGGCCGTTTCGCCGCGCGCCCGCGCCGCCCGGATGAAGCAGTTCGAACAGTTCATGCAGTTGAAGCCCGGCCAGCGGATCATTGATCTGGGCGGCAGCACCAAGATCTGGAAATTCGTCGATACGCCGGTCAATGTCACCGTAGTGAACCTGGAAAGCCAGCGGATCGATGAGTTCACTTATGGCGCGCATCATTTCACCATTGCTCGCGGCGATGCGACGGATCTCGCCGGTTTCCAGGACAACAGCTTCGACATCGTCTTTTCCAATAGCTGCATCGAGCATGTGGGCGACAGCGGCAAGCAGGCCGCCTTTGCGCGAGAGGTGCGGCGATTGGCGCCCTCCTACTACATCCAGACGCCCTCTATCCATTTCCCGATCGAGGCCCATACGGGGCTTCCCTTTTGGTGGTATTATCCGGAAGCGGTGAAGCAGGCGTTCATCCGGCGGTGGAAAAAGAAACGGCCCGCTTATGGCGCAATGATCGCGGGTACGCGGGTGTTGAGCAGATCGACGCTGGAGAGCATTTTTCCGGACGGGGAGTTCCGTCGGGAACGGGTGCTCGGCCTGGTCAAATCCTATACCGCCTGCCGACGCGGCGTAGCGGGGACTGAAGGCGGACAGGCCGAGACGGCTTCTCCGGCTAGGGAAGTGAGCTACTCATAGGCCGCCTATCATACCGTCTTCCCTGCCTGCGCGGGGGCGACGGTTCTATATGCTCATAGAAAATGGCAGGATTGACCGCTTGGGCATAGGCAATAAGATTAGTCTAACCGTCTTCCTTGGCGCTCTCCAACGCTCCCCGCTGCAACTGGTCGCGCTCTATCGATTTGAACAGGGCTGTGAAATTGCCTTCGCCGAAGCCTTCATCGCCCTTGCGCTGGATGAATTCAAAGAATACCGGGCCGATCATCGTCTTGGAAAAGATCTGCAGCAGAAGCCGCTGCTTGCCGCCTTCAGTAGTGCCATCAAGGAGAATGCCTCGCTTCTGAAGTTCGGCGACGGGTTCGCCATGGCCGGGCAGCCTTTCCTCAAGCATCTCATAATAGGTGGCGGAGGGCGGGGGCATGAAGGGGGTGCCAAAGCCTTTTAGCCTATCCCAGCAATGGATGAGATCGTCGCAGAGGAATGCGATGTGCTGGATGCCTTCGCCATTATACTCGCGCAGGAACTCCTCGATCTGACCGCCGCCTTGCTTGGCTTCTTCATTGAGCGGGATCCGGATCTTGCCGTCCGGGGCGGTCATCGCGCGGCTGGTGAGGCCCGTATATTCGCCTTTGATGTCGAAATAACGGATTTCGCGGAAATTGAAGACGCGTTCGTAGAAACGCGCCCAATGGTCCATGCGCCCGCCATAAACATTGTGAGTCAGATGATCGATGAGCTTGAGGCCAGCGCCCGGCGGGTGGCGGTCCACGCCCTCCAGATATTCGAAATCAATGTCATAGATGGATAGGGCATCTCCGTAGCGGTCGATCAGATAGATGATCGCCCCGCCAATGCCGCGGATGGCGGGCAGATGCAGTTCCATCGGGCCTGTACGGGTTTCCACCGGCTCTGCTCCCCGTTCCAGCACCTGTTCATAAGCGAGCTTGGAATTGCGCACGCGAAAACCCATGCCGCAGGCGGAGGGGCCATGTTCAGCGGCGAAATAGGCCGCCGGCGAGCGGGGTTCATAATTGGCGATGAGATTGATCTCCCCCTGACGCCAGAGGTCCACATCCTTCGACCGGTGGCGGGCGAGGCGGACGAAGCCCATTGCTTCGAAGACGGGCTCCAGCAGCCCCTTTTCCGGCGCGCAGAATTCAATGAACTCGAAGCCGTCAAGGCCGATGGGATTATGTTCGTCAGACATCATGTCGCGGGACTCAAATGGTTGCAAATGTAACTATATGGCCAATTTGCACATTTGTCGAGCAGTCCTCCGCTCGTACTGGGCGGCTTGCGCTAAGCGGCGTCCTGATCGAGGTCAGGAGCCGCGGATGCGGCTTCGATCTCCGCTGCTTTGGCTTCCACCAGGCTGACGATGTGGTCGACCATTTCGGCATCCTGCACATGATGGTCGGTGATGCCCGACAGATAGACCATATGCTTGCCATTGCCGCCGCCGGTGATGCCGATGTCGGTTTCACGGGCCTCCCCGGGGCCATTGACCACGCAGCCAAGGACCGAGAGTGAAAGGGGCGTGTGGATATGCTTCAGCCGCTCTTCGAGCACCTGCACCGTACGGATGACATCGAAGCCTTGGCGGGCACAACTGGGGCAGGACACGACGCGCACGCCGCGGGTGCGGATGCCGAGCGACTTCAGGATTTCGTAGCCGACCCGTACTTCTTCTTCCGGCTCGGCAGAGAGGGAGACGCGGATCGTGTCGCCAATGCCCGCCCACAGGAGGTTGCCTATGCCGATGGCGCTCTTCACAGTGCCGCCGATAAGACCGCCCGCCTCTGTGATGCCCAGGTGGAGCGGGCAGTCGACGGCTTCGGCAAGGCCCATATAGGCTGAGACGGCTAGGAAGACGTCGCTGGCCTTTACCGCCACCTTATATTCGTGGAAGTCCTGATCCTGCAGCAGCTTGATATGGTCGAGAGCGCTTTCGACCAGCGCCTCCGGACAGGGCTCCCCATATTTTTCGAGCAGGTCCTTTTCCAGACTGCCCGCATTAACGCCGATGCGAATGGCGCAGCCATTTGCCTTTGCGGCATCCACCACTTCCTTGACCCGGTTCTCGCTGCCGATGTTGCCCGGATTGATGCGCAGGCAGGCAGCCCCCGCATCGGCGGCCTCCAGCGCCCGCTTATAATGGAAATGGATGTCGGCGATGATAGGCACACGGGCAGCGCGGACAATCTGCCTGAGCGCTGTTGTCGATTCCTCGTCAGGGCAGGAGACACGGATCAGGTCGGCTCCAGCTTCCTCGCAGCGGCGGATCTGATCGATCGTAGCCCTCGCGTCGGAGGTCAGCGTATTGGTCATGGTCTGGACCGTGACCGGCGCGTCGCCGCCGACCGGAACAGTGCCGACCATGATCTGGCGGGACTTCCGCCGTTCAATATCGCGCCAGGGACGTAGGGACATGGAAATTGGCTCGTCTTTGCTACCTAGTGCGCCATATAGACGCGCCAATCCCCTAATCCAACCTTCGAATGCTCTGGAGCGGCTTCAGCCGGTTGCCGACTCGGTTTAGAAGCGCGCTGTGATGGAGGTTGCCACCATGTCGACATTGCCGCTGCTGCGGGACAATGTATGAACGCTGGCCAAGCCGCCAAAAAAGCTGTCCGTCCGGTCCATCAACTGTTTCTCGATGAAGACATGGGCCAGAGAGACATTGATCGACAGATGATCGTTGAGGTCATAGGTCGCGCCCGCCGTTGCCCAGGTGCGGTCGCCATCGGGCACACGGGTGCTGAGCAGATCGGCGTTGGTGGGCGTCTTGTCGAACATCGCCCCCGCGCGAAGGGTCAGCCTTTCTGAAAGCTGATGCTCCGCTCCGAGCGCGATGCTCCAACTGTCCTTATAGCCCATTTCCTTGATGAGCTTGCCGCCGGTTTCGGGACGGATCTCGAGACGCTTGAAGACGGACCAGTTATAGAAGCGGCCCGTGGCCATAAGCCGGGTGCGCGCATCGAGGCTGAATGTCGCGCTGGCGGTGACAATGTCGGGCAGGTTGAGCGGAGCTTCCACCGCCTGCACGCCATTAGCAGCGGAGAGCGATCCCAGAAGGCCGGTTATGCTTTGGCTTCCGGACAATCGGTGCTCCATCCCCGAGCGGTAATGGACCCCCAGTCGAGCAGGACCGATCCTGGCAAGAACGCCGATATTCCAGCCTACCGACAGGTCGTCACCTTCCACCCTGTATCGTGCATCAGGTGCGGACGCGGTCAGGTTGGGCAGGGCGTTTGTAAGCTCGACATCAGCATATTGGATGTCGATCCCGCCACCGACGGACAAGGATTGGTTCAGGCGAAGGGCAAAGCTCGGCTGGACGTTATAGGTCTTCAGGTCGGAGCGCAGCGAATCATAACGGCCGAAAAAATCGGAATCATATTCAAGCTTCAGCCCAAAAGGCGCGCTGATGCCGAGCCCCAGCCACAGCGGCGTTCCGCCCACATGAGCGGAAGCATAAAAGGAAGGAATTGGCACCACATCCGCAAAGGGATTTCCCCCGCCATTTCCTGCTATGGCGATTGGGCCGCTCTGTCCCGGCAAGGTGCGGGTGGACCCTTCATTGGCCTGTCTGCTATTGATGAAGATCAGGGTTCCGCCGGTCGAAACCTGAAGACCTTCCAACTCGACCATGCCGGCGGGATTGTAGAAAATGGTGGAAGGATCGTCTGCAGCGGCGGCTCCGCCCGAAAAGGCGCGGCCGGTTTCCTTAGGCGATTGTTCCTGCAAGTAAAAGCCGCCGGCCATCGCTGGAGTAACGGCAGTTGTGGCCGATAATAGTCCAATAACAAGGCGGTAGCTGCGTAAGGACGGCATGAATTTCAGTTCCCCCACTTATCTGAAGCTGCTCAGCTGCATATGAGCTACCCGGCGGTCCCTCTAAACGTCTTCAAGTCATTTGCAATAGCCGTCCCAATATCTCGGGCGCCGTCTGCGAACTTAAGATACGGGAAGGATGGCAGAGAAATGCGCTTGGGATGAACGGAGAGAGGCCGTAGATGTTAGTCCGATATGTCCTTTTATTCGCCGGAATTTTCATAATGCTTAATCCAGACTCCGCAACTGGACATGAGACGAACCGTGAGGGCGGTTGGCGCCTGGTCATTCATGGTGGAGCTGGCACCATGTCGCGTGACCGGATCACGCCTGAACAGGATCGCGAGATCAGGGTCGCGCTTGGCCGCGCGCTGGATGCCGGATCTGCCATTCTGTCGAAGGGCGGATCGGCCCTGGATGCAGTGACTGAAAGCGTCAAGGTGCTGGAGGACGATCCCAATTTCAATGCCGGCCGCGGGTCGGTGCTCACCTATGATGGCGAGATCGAGCTTGACGCCTCCATCATGGACGGGCGCACGCGGAGCGCGGGGGCGGTAGCCGGCGTGTCGACCACTAAAAACCCCGTTCTGCTTGCGCGGCGGGTGATGGAGGCCAGCCCGCATGTGTTCCTCGGCCGCAAGGGCGCGGACCGGTTCGCGATGGAGCAGGGCCTGGAGCAGGTCGATCCTTCCTATTTCGAAACGCCCGAGCGCCGGCGGCAGTGGCAGGAGTTCCGGGCCCGCAAGGTCGGCTATTTCGATGTGGACATGAAATATGGGACGGTGGGTGCCGTTGCCCTGGACAAAGAGGGGCATGTCGCGGCCGCGACATCGACAGGGGGACTTACCGGCAAGCGGTGGGGCCGTATCGGAGATTCGCCGGTAATCGGGGCAGGCACTTATGCCGACGACCGGGCCTGCGCCATCTCTGCAACCGGGGCTGGCGAATATTTCATTCGGCTGGGCGTCGCGCACGAAATTTGTGCGCGGGCGCGGCTGAAGGGAGAAAGCCTTCAGAAGGCGGCGGATATGGTGATCGCGGAACTCACCGAAATAGGCGGGATAGGAGGCGTGATCGCCACAGGCCCCCAGGGAGAGATGATCTGGTCCTTCAATGCGCCAGGAATGTATCGCGGCAGGATAGGCAGCTCGCAACCAAAGCAGGTCGCGATTTTCGGCGACGAATGATTGCCTGCTTGCGCCCCAGATGGATTTCAGCGGACCGGCTCGCCCTTGTGCCGGTCCGCTGATCCAGCGATTATTGCTCGCGATGGTGCCTGTTCAGGCGGTCACCGCGCTCGCGGCCGCGGGACTCTGACCGGTCCTGCCGCCTTTGCATCCACTCCTGGCGCCGCTCAAGCCGGCCTTCACGCCATGCCTTGTGGTCGTCGTGGCGGTCGGAACGCCATTCGCGGCGATCGCCGCGGCCATCGCGTCGCCATTCACGCCAGCGATCGCTGCGCCCTTCGCGCCATTCCTTGCGGTCATTGTCACGGTAATGGTGCCGGCGTCCTTCCCAGTGACGGCGGTGGCTATCGCTCCAGCGGTGCCGCTTGCCGTAGCGATCGTAAATAAAATAGCCGCTGCCCGGGTAGTAGTAACCATCGTACCAGCCGTAATAGCCATCATACCAGGGGTCATAATAGCGGCTTGCGCCATAGCCCACGGATACGCCCCCATATCCATAGCCGTCATCATAGGCCGAGCAGCCCCCCAAGGCCAAAAGGCCAGCCAGTCCGGCTAGCAGGGCGCGCGAAAGAGGCGCTGCCATGGGTCCTTCTCCTTAAACATGAATTTTACCATGTCGGGAGACTAGAACGGGCGAGTTGAATTGGGTCTGAACGCGGTTCGCCCGTCTGTGAGGTAAGCGATTTCGTCCATTATCGACCGTTCTCAAGCTCACTGTGGCCCGCGTGCATCAGAAATCGTCGAGCGATGTCGATTCTGTCCAATAAATTTACACTCGAATCGTCGTAGTAGCGAACTGCGACCCGAAGGGCTCTTGGTCGGACGACAAAGAGACCTTTTCCTAAATGGCCTGGCCGGATTTTCCGCCCAGGCCATTCTTTTACATTGCAAAAATCGAAAAACTGGCCCAGTTTCGCCAACAAGCGTGGATTTGTGAAAGTCCGCAAAGGGGAGGCAATGGTAATCGGGGGCTTGGCGTCAATAGCGCGTGGGCGGCAATTCAGGGCCCGGTCTTTGCCTTTGCCTGGGTGCTGCGATGTTTCATGACTATCCAACTCCGACTCCCGAGGGGATGGTCGCGCTCCGCTATTATGAGCCGCCGTCTGATCTGATCGAGTTGGTGGGATCAATCTATCTTTTCACCGCCAATATGCCTTATGTTTCGGACGGGACGCGGGCCGATTTTGCCCAGTTGAGGTTCATGCTCTCGGGCGTGGGCCACTATACATTTCACGATGGCCGTCAAATGGATACGCCCGGCGTGTGCATGTTGGGGCCGACCATGTCCTCCATTCATTTCGACGTGGATGGACCGCTGCAGACCTTGGGTGTGGCGCTTTTGCCACTGGGTTGGTACGCGCTGACGCAATTGGATGCCTGCGATCATGCCGACTCGCTCTTCGACGGGACCACGCTTGGCAGCGACTATCATGAGACACTTGCGGTTCTGCGAGGCATTGACAATCCGGCTGTGGCTGTGGAGTTGCTTTGGGAGTTCCTGCGCAGGAAATTTCAGCCGGTAAGCAAGGCCACCCGGGAGTTCGTCTTTGCCGCTGACGAATGGCTTTCGGGAGAAAGTTCGCCCCGCGTGGAAGCACTCATCGATGCGACGGGGCTTTCCGCCCGCCAAGTGGCGAGGCTGACCAATCGCCTGTACGGCGCGCCGCCCAAATTGCTCGCGCGCAAATACAGGGCCTTGCGGGTGGCTTCGCTGATCGCTTCCTCGGATGAGGATTGGCGCGACGTCATTGGCGATGCCTTTTACGACCAGTCGCATTTCATTCGCGAGCTGAAGCATTTTGTCGGCGCAACGCCGCACCAGATCAAGAACAAGCTCAGCATCGTACCTCGGCTCACACTCTTGAGGCGCCAGTTGGGAGGGCGCTTCCCCCATATTTCGAGGATCAGCTGATCGCCTGGTCAACCGGCCGCTGATGTGGGGTGGGGGAGGCGGCCCCCCGCTTGATGCTGCAGGCCCGGATGTTTTCCGGCGCCGGCCTGTTTCCACTGATTGTAAAGCGCGCCATATATCCGCCAGCCGAGGGTTTTGGGCTGATGGCGATCAGGCGGTAGCCGACCGCCTCGAACTCGCATTTCAACAGCCGCGGGGGAGTTCCATGCTGTTCTGTCGGCCGGTCGGCATCCACCACGATCACCTCGCCGGAGAGCTTGAGTGCGGGATAGAGCCGCCAGAGAAATGCATAGGGCTCGGTGATTTCATGATACATGTGCACCATGAAAATCCGGTCGAAGCTGCGCTCGGGCAGCATCGGATCGTCCGCCGCGCCCAATTTCACGCTGACATTTTCAAGATTTTCGCGGGAGACGCGCATGGCCAGGCTGTCGCGTACTTCGGGCAATATGTCCTGCGCCAGCACGCGGCCCTCGGCACCCACACGGCGGGCCAGGCGAACGGTATAATAGCCTTCTCCGGCACCAATGTCGGCGACGGTCATGCCGGCCTTTATGCCCGCCCGGTCCATGACCTCCTCGGCTTCGTTCACGCGATCCCGGCTTTCCTCATTCGACCATCGGGTCGATTCGATAAGAGCCACGGGCCGGTCGGCCCTGGGAAATTGGCGCGCGGTTTCAGGGCGGTTGCTATTGGCGTTAGGAAAAAATTGGTCGCAGGCCGCTAAAGGCAGGGCGGCAAAGGCGATAGAGGCCAGTGCCGGAACCCGCATCAGTCGACGTCTTCCACTTCAACCGTTTCGCCGGTCACACGCTGCGACAGGGCGGCGGCCATGAACGGATCGAGCGCCCCATCGAGCACATCGTCCGGCGAGGTGGAGACCACTCCGGTACGGAGGTCCTTCACCATCTGATAGGGCTGAAGCACATAGGAACGGATCTGATGGCCCCAGCCAATGTCGGACTTGGCGGCATGAGTGGCGCTTGCCTCTGCTTCGCGACGCTGCAGCTCAGCCTCATAAAGGCGGGCGCGGAGCATGTTCATCGCCTCCGCCCTGTTCTTGTGCTGCGACCGCTGGTTCTGGCAGGCAACGATGATGCCGGTCGGGACGTGCGTGATCCGAACGGCGGAATCGGTCGTGTTGATGTGCTGACCGCCCGCGCCGGATGCGCGATAGGTGTCGATTTTCAGGTCGCTTTCATTGACCTCTATGTCGATGTTATCGTCAATCACGGGATAAACCCAGACGGACGAAAAGCTGGTGTGGCGCCGCGCCGAACTGTCATAGGGCGAAATGCGGACGAGCCGGTGCACGCCGCTTTCGGTCTTGGCGTAGCCATAGGCATTCTCGCCCTTGAGCAGTAGGGTCGCGGATTTGATCCCGGCCTGTTCGCCCGCATGATAATCGACGACTTCGACCTTCATGCCGCGCCGCTCGGCCCAGCGCATATACATGCGCTGCAGCATCTCGGCCCAATCCTGGCTTTCCGTACCGCCTGCACCTGCATGGATTTCGAGATAAGTGTCATTGCCGTCTGCCTCGCCAGCAAGCAGCGCCTTCACCTTGTCCTCATCGGCCCGCTCAGAAAGTGCCGCCAATTGAGCGACGCCCTCGTCCACCAGCGCGTTATCGCCTTCGGCTTCGGCCATTTCCATAAGCTCGACGGTGTCGTCCATTTCCTGCTGAATGGCCTTGGTGGCGCCGATCGCCTGGTCAAGGCGCGTGCGTTCCCGCATTACTTCCTGCGCCTGTTTGGGATCGTCCCATAAGGTCGGGTCCTCGACACGGGCATTCAGCTCGTCCAGCCGGCGAAGCGCCCGGTCCCAGTCGAGGAAGCGGCGCAGCAGTTCAAGCGCGGCTTGGATACGATCAACATGTTGCTGCGCTTCAGCGCGCATTGTTCATTCTCCAGTCTGGGGCAATGGGCTTGCCCGATATAGCTATCTTGCCGCCTTGGCAAAAGCTAAAGGCGGGTTGCTGGCGGAGGTTTAAGGAACAGATCGCCGACCCGGCGATCGCGGGCTCCGCTGTTTCTTCGTCTCCGTCGGGTAGAAGCGGGTCCCTATCTGGGCAGGGACGGCGGATGCAGAAAGTCCTGCAATTCCACCCTGTCGCAATCCTTCAATAAATGCCGCCTTCCCGCTGCAGGAAGTCGCTGTCCGCCGCTCTCCGGCCGGAGGCGCCCTCCGCCCCTTCGGCTCCGCTTCCCTGGCGGATCACGATTTCCTCGCGTCTTATGGTGCGGCGGGGTTCGGTTTCGGGCTTGAAGGCTTCCCAGATCACTGCCGCCTTGGGTTCGTCGGTCGGCCAGGCGCCATAGACGCGCCGGCCGCTGCGGCGGTCGATGCGCACCAGGCGCATGCCTGGCGGAGCGACGAAGGGCCGCTTGGGCATTTTTTCAAGCACGGGCTCCACGGCTTGGCGCCAGATGGGTGCAGCGGTATTGCCGCCCTGAACATAGCCGCCGAGCGGACGGGGCTGGTCATAGCCGATATACACGCCCGCCACGAGATCGGGCGATCCGCCGATGAACCACGCATTGGTGGGGCCGTTGGTGGTGCCGGTCTTGCCAAAGAGTGGGCGGTTCATGTCACGCAGCCGCTGCGCCGTGCCGCGTGTGATCACCCCTTCGCCGATATGAACGACCTGATAGGCGGTCATCGGGTTCATGAGCTGTTTTCCTGATGGCCGGAAGCGCGGCATTGGCTTTCCGTCCCAATCGGCCATATTGCATCCTTCGCAGGGCTTCCATTTTTCGGGCCAGATCACCTTGCCCCGCCGGTCCTGCACGAAATCCATGACCTTGGGCGTCAACTGCCGCCCATGATTGGCCAGCATGGCATAGGCGTTGACCATCCGCTCCACGGTTGTCTCACCCGCGCCCAGGGCGAAGGAGAGGTAAGGCGTATAGTCGCCGATGCCCATGGTCTTGAAGGTCTTCACCACGTTGTCCATGCCGGTTTGGGAGGCAGTGCGAACGGTCATCAGGTTGCGGGACTGTTCAACGCCCCAGCGCATCGTCTGCGGCCCGGCATTCTTACCAGAAAAGTTGCGGAAACATTTCTGGCCGAGGCGAACGGACTGGAAGACGCAGAAGGGGCCATCAACGATGATGGAGGCAGGGGTCATCCCATGATCGAGGGCTGCTGCATAAACGAATGGTTTTATGGTGGAACCCGGCTGCCTTTCCGCCTGCGTCGCCCGGTTGAAGGAACTGAGGCGGGAATCAAAGCCGCCCTGCATCGCATAAATGCGGCCATTATGCGGATTTTCGACGATCATGCCGCCGGAGACACCGGGGATGTTCCGCAATCTCCAGCCGCTCCCCTCGGGGCTGACCGCAATCAGGTCGCCCGGCCGCATCGCGTCAAAGGCGGTTCCGCCGGTTTTGCGATAGGACATCGAAGCCGCGCCTTCGGACAAGGTGCCGGTTGATCCATTGGCAAAGCCGATGGTTGCGCTGCTGCCGGATTTGCTGACGACAACAGCGATCTTCCAGCTCTGATAGTCAATGCCGATGAAAGTGGAGGAGAGCCGCTTGGCCCATTCCTCATCCATCTGGATGGTATTCACCGGCCCCGACCAGCCCTTGCCCTGATCATAGCGGATGAGGCCGGTGCGGAGCGCCTTGCGCGTCAGATCCTGCATACCGGTATCGAGCGGCGTACGCACCCACAGACCCCCGGCATAAACGCTGTGTGGACCATCTTTGGCGGTTTCGCCGAATTTTTCGATCAGGCGGCGGCGGACCTCCTCTATATAATAGCCGCCGACGCGTTCGAACCGGCTTGCGCTCTGCTGCCGTACGGTGCCGAGCGGCTGGGCGGCGGCTTCCTCATATTGCGAGCGGCTGATCCAGCCATTCTTCCGCATTTCATTGAGCACCCAGTTCCGCCGCTCGATCGCCCGGTCATAATGGACCTCGGGGCGGTAATTGGAGGGGCCCTTCGGCAGGATGGCGAGATAAGCCATTTCATGGAGCTTGAGGTCGCCCACATCCTTGTCAAAATAGGCGCGGGCGGCGGCCTGGACGCCATAGGCGTTCCGGCCAAGGAAGATCTGGTTCAGGTACAGCTCCAGGATCTGCTGCTTCGACATGACGGCTTCGATGCGGTAGGCAAGGATCGCTTCCTTTGCCTTGCGCACATAGCTGACCTCATTGGTCAGAAGCAGATTCTTGGCCACCTGCTGCGTGATGGTGGACGCTCCGATGGGGCGGCCGCTATGCGTCAGGTTGGTGATCATCGCGCCGATGATGCCGGGATAATCCAGCCCATGATGCTGAAAGAAGGTGCGGTCCTCCGCCGCCATATAGGCGCGGATCAGCAGCGGCGGATAATCGGCATATTGGAGCTGTACCCGCCGTTCGCGGGCATAGCTTTGCACCGGTTCCCCATTGATGTCGCGAACGATGGTGGGAAGCGGCGGTTCATATTCCAGCAGCGCGTCCGCATTGGGCAGGTTGCGCGCGAACACGAACCAGATGAAGAGCAGCAGCAATATCGCGGCGCCAAGCGACCAGGCGAGCAGCCTGACCCACCATTTCCGCCACAAATTCTGGAAAAAGGCGGCGATCCCGCCTGCATTGCGTTGCAGCTTGAACCGCAAATTCGTTTCTTCGGCCTCGACCATCACTGATTGGCTCTACCAACTTTTGCGGCGATTGCCAGCCAGGAAGTGCAGGGCGCGCGCGGATGGGGTTGCCGTTTTGGGTTCCCTCTCCGGAGGGAGAGGGTTACGCAGACTTAGGCCGACGTAGTCGGTCTTAGTCGAAGTTGGGTGAGGGGTTCCACGCTGCTGGTAGGGCACAACCCCTCACCAACTCCGGCTAGGCTGCACGCAGCCAAGCCTGCATTCTCTTCCTATGGGAGAGGGGGCGCACTTCAATGGCCTCAATTCTGGACTAGTTGCCGTGCGAAATGGATTTCGACCGCCTTGGCTACGCCCTTTGCGATTTTCGATTGCCCTTCCGGCGAACTGAGGAAGCGCACGTCGTCGGCGTTGGTGATATAGCCGGTTTCGAACAGCACAGAGGGCGTGTCCGGCGCCTTCAGCACCACCAGCGAGGCAAAACGGTGGTAGGCGGTTCGGAAGTCCACATAAGGAGCGGCTTCGCGTTGCAGCAACTTGGCAAAGCTTGCCGAAATATTCATCGTCTCGCGCTGTGTCAGATCAATGAGGATCGATGAGACGTCGTTGCTCTGGCCGCCAAGGTTGATGCCGTTGATGATGTCGGCCTTGTTCTCCCGTGCTGCGAGACGGGCGGCTTCGCGGTCTGAGGCGACTTCGGACAATGTGTAGATCGTGGCGCCGCGCGCGTCCTCATTTTCCGCGGCGTCGGCATGAACCGAGATGAAAAGATCGGCCTTCATCCGGCGGGCGATGCCGTAGCGTTCTTCCAGGACCAGGAACCGGTCGTCATCGCGCGTGAGCGCAACCCTTACACGGCCGGACTTCAGCAATTCCCGCTTGATGGCGCGCGCGACCGCCAGCGTGATGTCCTTCTCTCGCGCATTCAGTTCTTTGTTGAGTGCGCCGGGATCATGACCGCCATGGCCAGCGTCGATGACGACAAGCGGACGGCTGTCGTCGGAGGGACCTGAAACCCTCGGCAATTCAACGCCCTTGGCGGGCGCTGGAATGGGAATGGTGATACCATGAGTGCGTCTTGGCGGGGAGGCGGCATTGGCTGCGGGGAAATCGAAGCTGTTGCGCCCCTGCTTCACCGCTGCCTTAAAGCCGCTGGCGTCCGCTTCCTTGAGCGAAAGCGTAAGGGAAGTACCATCGGCTGCGAAGGCGCCCTCGGAAATGACGGCTGGCCGGACAAGGTCAAAAACGACGCGCGCCGTTGCCTCATCGAACTGGCCCTGCCGGATGGCTGCGATTGGGCCATGCGCCACGCTATTGTTCCCCGGCCGAGCGCCGCTGATATCGAGTGCGATCCGGCGCGGACTGTCCAGAAGAAAGGCCGATGCGCCTTTGACGCCGCCATCGAAATTCAGGATAACCTTGTCGCCATCGACCCGGACGCCGCTGATGCTGCCTGCCTGGGCGGTTACGGGAAGCAATATGGCGGCACAGGCGAGGAGCGCGTTCATGGGCGCATATTTGCGTCCCCTGCGGACGCAGGTCCAGCCAAATTTCTTTGATTTCGCCTTCGGCCGATAATGTGCTGTTGAAGGCGGCCTGAACCGTAAAGCCATATCCCCCCTCTAAATCGCGAAGGTAAATGTTCGATTAACCCTTTTTTGTTCCACGTCCGCGCAATATTTTTAGCGGGGACATTGCCCGGTTCCGTTTCCAGTGCTAGCCATAGGAGGTCCCGTCATCTCCGCTGGAAGCATGCCGGGCTTTTCGAATCGTCATGTTGAATGACGATCAGACCAGGTTGACGCTGCATGAGGCATATTTCATCCACTGACCAACGCCCGCTTCCGGGCCTTGGCGCTTGGATGCGCGTGTCGCGGCCGGGCGAAATTGCCGGCCATGCCGTTGCAGCAGAGGCACATTTTCATCTTCAAACCCCGGCGGATGTAAGGCGCGCAGCGCCGCGTCCGCCCTTTTCATATCGCGTGGCCCCCCGCCGCATACCGGCGGGACGCCATGCACGGAGTATCATTAATGACAATGCGCATGCTGATCGACGCGCGCCACCGGGAGGAAACCCGGGTCGCCGTCGTCAAGGGAAACCGGATCGAGGAATTTGATTTTGAATCTGCCGAGCACAAGCAGCTCAAAGGCAATATCTATCTAGCCAAGGTCACACGGGTCGAACCGTCGCTTCAGGCGGCATTTGTCGACTATGGCGGCAATCGCCATGGCTTCCTTGCCTTTTCCGAAATCCACCCGGACTATTATCAGATTCCCAAGGAGGATCGCGAAGCGTTGCTCGCCGAAGAGGCCGAGCATGCCGCAGAGGAAGCCGCGCTGCGCGCCGAAGCGGAGGACATGGACGGCGACGTCGAGGATATGGCTGCCCCCGCCGCACTCGAAGACGAAGACGTGCATGAGGACGAGGACGGCGAGGTGCAGGCCAAACCGAAGCCGCGCAGCAACGACGCCGCCGCCGAGGATCTGCGCCGCAAGCGCATGGCGCTGCGCCGCCGCTACAAGATTCAGGACGTTATCCGCCGCCGGCAGGTGATGCTGGTGCAGGTGGTCAAGGAGGAGCGGGGCAACAAGGGCGCGGCGCTTACCACTTATCTGAGCCTTGCCGGGCGCTATTGTGTGCTAATGCCGAACACCAGCCATGGCGGCGGCATTTCGCGCAAGATCAGCAATGCAGCCGACCGCAAGCGGCTCAAATCCATCATTTCGGAGTTGAAGCTACCGAGCACCATGGGCTGCATCGTGCGTACGGCAGGGCTGCAGCGCACCAAGCCGGAGATCAAACGCGATTTCGACTATCTCGCCCGCCTGTGGGACGAGATCCGCGAAAATACGCTGAAGGCTGCGGCGCCGGCGCTGATCCATAACGACAGCGACCTCATCAAGCGCGCGATCCGCGACATTTACAATCGCGATATCGAGGAAGTGCTGGTCGAGGGCGAAGACGGTTACAAAGCAGCCAAGGACTTCATGAAGCTGCTGATGCCCAGCCATGCCCGGCGGGTAAAGCAATATGCCGATGCCGTGTCCCTGTTCCAGCGTTTCGGCGTCGAGGACCAGCTTGCCGCCATGTATCATCCGGTGGTGCAACTGAAGTCCGGCGGCTATCTGGTCATCAACCCGACCGAAGCCTTGGTGTCCATCGACATCAACTCGGGCCGCTCCACGCGCGAACATGGGATCGAGCAGACCGCCGTGGCCACCAATCTGGAGGCAGCGCGGGAGATCGCCCGGCAGTTGAAGCTGCGCGACATGGCGGGCCTGGTCGTCATCGACTTCATCGACATGGAGCAGAACTCCAATATCCGCAAAGTCGAAAAGGCCATGAAGGAGGCGCTGAAGGACGATCGCGCCCGTATTCAGGTGGGGCGGATTTCCGGCTTCGGCCTGATGGAGATGAGCCGCCAGCGGCTGCGCACGGGCGTTCTGGAAGCGTCCACTCGCGAATGTCCCCATTGCGAGGGTACCGGCCTTGTCCGCACAGCCTCTTCCGCGGGACTTTCGGCGCTGCGGCTGTTAGAGGAAGAGGCGGCGCGCGGGCGCGGCAGCATCATCACGCTGCGCGCCAGCCAGGAGGCGGCCTTCTACGTCCTCAACAACAAGCGTGCAGAGATCGATGAGATCGAGACACGCTATGGCGTGCGGATCACCATCCTGCCTGACGGGGAAACGGAAGGCGCACGCATGTCGGTGGAGGCCACGGGTCCGCGTCCGGCGAACCTTGTGAGCTATGCGCCCATCGTGGAAGAGGAAGAGGAGGTCTTCGAAGAGCCGCTCGAGGAAGAGGCTGAGGAAGAATTGGCCTCCGAGCGGCCGGCCCAGCAAGGCGAACGGGAAGATGGCCGCCGCCGCCGCCGCCGCCGCCGCGGCCGGAAAGGCCGCAGGGAGGATCACCCCGAACATGTGGCTGAGGGCGAGCCTGCGGTTCTGGAAGGAACTGAAGAGGAGGCTGAAGCGGCTGATGAAGGCCAGGAGCCTCATGAAGCTGTCCTTGCTGAAGAAGGCGAGGGTCGCAGGCGGGGCCGTCGCGGACGCCGCGGCGGACGCCGCCGCCGTGCCGGTGAGCATGCCGCCGGTCATGAGGAACATGCCGAGCCGGTAGAAGCGGTGGCGGAGGTAGAGGCCCTACCTGAGCAAGCCGAAGCCGAGGCAGCCCCCGAAGCGGCTACTCTTGAGGCGATTGCTCCTGAAGTGGTGCACGCTGCCGAACAGCCTGTTGCTGAAGCCGAGCCCCGGAAGACCCGCCGCCGCCCTCGTGCACGCAAGGAAGATGCCGTCGGGGCTCCGGTCGCCGAAGCGAGCCCAGAGATCGGCGCAGAGGCTCCGGTCGAGGAAAAGCCAAAGCGCGGCCGCCGCAAGGCTGCCCCGAAGGCAGTGGCTCCGGCGGAAACCGAAGCTGAAACGGTTGTGGAAAAGCCAAAGCGCACCCGGCGGAAAAAGGTTGAGGCCGAAGCTGCCGAGCCCGAAACGGCCGCGCCTGCTTTCGCTGAGACGGCCCCAGAGGTTGCGCCGGTCGTGGAACCTGCCGCTGCTACGGAAGAAGCTGCGCCTGCCACGGCGGAACCTGCGCCTGCCAATGACGCCAACGGCCAAGCCGCCGAAGAAGAGGACGGCACGCCGCGAAGGGGCTGGTGGCAGCGTACTTTCGGGAATTGACGGAAGAGAGGCGGGCAAGTCCCGCCTCTTTTTTTGCCTAGCGGTTTTTACAACCAGCAGGGCAATTGGGTTCCCGTTCCCGTGGGAATGACAAAAGGCAAAGCCGGACTGCCGCCATTCCTCCCTTCTCCCTTGGGGCTGGCCGCTGCGCGCGCATCGGCGTATGATGCGGCCATGAGCGCCGGCATCGTTTCAAGAGCCTGTCGCTTGGCAGCTCCGGCATCCGGCGCACGCCCGAGAGGGCGCGAAAGCAGGAGAATTGCCATGTCCATTGCCCCACGACTGCGTAGCTATCTGTACGAGCAGCACGCTCAATATGATGTGATTCTGCACGTGCCGACCACATCCTCTTTGCAAAGCGCCATAGCCTCGCATGTTCCCGCCGAGAAGATCGCCAAGGGGGTGCTTCTCGACACTGATGAAGGCTATCTGCTGGCGGTGCTACCGGCGAATCACCGGATCATGCTGTCGGACCTTGCCGACGAATTCGGCTCCCGGCCCAATCTGGTCGAGGAATCCGATCTGGACATGATTTTCCCGGACTGCGCCATGGGCGCGATCCCGGCGCTCGGCGCTGGTTATGACGTGCCCATGATCGTCGATGACAGCATTGACAGCCAGTCGGACGTTTACCTTGAGGCGGGCGATCACAAGTCGCTCATCCATATGACGCATCAGGAGTTCGCCCGGCTGACGGAAGGTGCGCGGCATGGCCGGTTCAGCGTGCATGAGGCGATGCTGCACTAAAACTGCCTTCATGTACCGGCCGCTGCCGAGCGAAGCAGAGATATCGCTTCGCTCCGGACGAAGGGCCTGCCATGCCTTTTGCGCGAAGCCGGATAATGCTAGGGCGGCTGCATGAACGATATGACTCAGACGCCTGAGATGCTCATTTCCAACATGGCCAAGCGCGCCCGCAAGGCCGCGGTGGCGCTTGCACGCGCCACTGACGCGCAAAAGGCCGAAGCACTGCGCTCGGCGGCGCGCACTCTGCGAGAAAGGGAGCGGGAAATTGTCGCTGCCAATGCCAGGGACATGGACAATGGCGCCCAGAACGGCCTTTCGCCAGCCATGCTTGACCGGCTCAAACTGGACAGCGGCCGGATAGCAGGGATCGCCGACGCGGTTGAGGCGGTCGCCGGGCTGGCCGATCCGGTCGGAGCCGTCATCGATGAGGCGAGGCGTCCCAATGGCATGGTGCTGCAAAGGGTTCGGGTGCCGCTGGGCGTCATTGGCATCATTTACGAGAGCAGGCCCAATGTGACGGCCGATGCCGCCGCGCTTTGCCTGCGTTCGGGCAATGCCGTGATATTGCGCGGCGGCAGCGAGGCTCTGGAAAGCAACCGCGCCATTCATGCGGCGATGGCCGAGGGCGTCAGGGCAGCCGGACTTCCTGCCGATGCCGTGCAACTGGTGCCCATTACCGACCGGGCGGCGGTTGGCGCTATGCTGAAGGCAGCGGGTCTCATCGACATCATCATTCCGCGTGGCGGAAAAAGCCTGGTGGCGCGTGTGCAGGAAGAAGCGCGGGTACCGGTGCTCGCGCACCTTGACGGCATCTGCCACACCTTTGTCCACAGAACCGCGGATGCAGCGATGGCGCGGCAGATCACGCTCAATGCCAAGATGCGGCGGACGGGGATTTGCGGAGCGATGGAGACGTTGCTGATCGACAAGGATTTTGCCGATCCTGCGCCCATTATTTCCTCGCTGATCGATGCAGGCTGCGAAGTGCGCGGAGACGAAGGCATATGTGCGCTCGACACTCGGGTCAGGCCCGCAGCGGATGCCGACTGGGACACCGAATATCTGGACAGCGTCTTGTCAGCGCGCATTGTGAGCGGCCTTGAGGAAGCGATGGAGCATATCGATGCCCATGGCAGCCATCATACGGACGCCATTATCACAGAGGACGCGGCGGCGGCCGAAGCGTTCCTGAACGGCGTCGACAGCGCGATCGTCATGTGGAATGCATCCAGCCAGTTTGCCGATGGCGGCGAATTTGGCCTGGGTGCCGAGATCGGAATTTCCACCGGGCGCCTGCATGCCCGGGGACCGGTCGCACTGGAAGGACTGACCACCTATAAGTGGATCGTGCGTGGCACAGGCCAGACGCGGGCTTGAGGGCCGGGACGTGCTCGGATGAGCCAATGTCCACGGCCACGCTCGGGCGGAAGGGGTTGAGGCTAAGCTGCTTCCCGCCTGATGGCCCTGACCCTCTCCCGCCAGGCAATATAGAGCCCGCTCGCCACGATCAGCGCAGCGCCCGCCCAGGTTGACGGGCCCGGCCAATGATCCCAGATCAGCCAGCCCAAAAGGGTCGCCCAGAGCAGGCTGGTATAATCCATTGACATCACCAGCGAGACTGGAGCCAGACGCAGCGACGCAGTGAGGCAGATCTGCCCGGCCCCTCCAGCCAGGCCTATGATCCCCAGCAATATCCAGCTTAGCAAATCATGGCTCTGGCCAAAGAACAGCATGGCCATGCCGAGCGGGGGCAGGGAAAAGAGGGTGAACCAGAAGACCGTCGTCGGGGCAGCTTCCGTGCGCCCTATCTGCCGCAACACAATGCTGACCACAGCAACAACCATAGCGGCCGCGATCGCAACGGAAAGGCCTAGAGGTTCAAAATGCATGGTGCCAGGCTGAACCATGACGAGAACGCCCAGAAATCCGGCCAGCACGGCGCCCCAGCGATGAAGGCCCGTGGCTTCCTTCAGCACCAGCGCGGAAAGGATGGTGGCGAAGATCGGAACTGTGAAACCGATGGTGGTGGCTTCGGCAAGCGGGAGCAAAGTCACTGTGAGGAAGTTCAGGACCATTCCGGCAAGACCGACCGCCGTCCTGCTGGCATGCGCGCCGAGCCGCGCGGTTCGAACGGACATAAGGCCTGGCCCCATCCAAAGCCAGGCCAGCAGGACGGGCAAGAACAGGAACTGGCGGTAGAAGAGCGCTTCCACAACATGCACGCCCCGTTCTCCCGCCAGCTTGGCCGCTGCCAGCATGACGGCAAGGCAAGCTACAGCGACGATCCGCAAAATGATCGCGGTCTGACGCCGTTCCGCACGGGCGGGCGCAATGGACGGCTGGTCCATCCGGCCAGTGGAAGGGGAAACGGAAGGGGAGGGTGAGGTCACCCCCCGCCTTTAGCCAAAGCCTTCACCGATGCAAGCTAACTTGGAATCAACGCGGGGGCTTGCGGAATTTCAGCGTCATCCGGTCGCTTTCACCGATGGCGAGATATTTCTCCCGGTCCACCTCACCTTTTCTGAGCGTCGGAGGCAGAACCCACACGCCCTCGGGCCAGTCGTGGCTGTCCTTGGGATTGGCATTGATGCCGCTCTCGCCCGCCAATTCAAAGCCTGCGGCCTTGGCGAGCCCAATGACCTCGCTTCGCTTGATATAGCCGCTTTTTTCCTGAAGCGCGCTGTCCATCTCTTCGGGCAAGCGGTGGTCGACGACGCCCAGCACCCCACCGGGCTTCAGCATGGCGAACATCTGGTTGAAGGCTGCCTGAGCCGCATCTCTGCCGCCGAAGCGCCAATTATGCACATTCCGGAAGGTCAGGACGATGTCAGCCGTGCCGTCCGGGACCTTCATCTGGCCGTCGCTGTTTGGAAACAACGCGACGGTGGCGTGGGCCAGCGATGGCTTGCCCGCTACCAGCTTTTGCGTCGCCTCCAATCCACGCGGCGCCGTTGCCAGGTAAAGTTTGCCCTTTGCCTTGGTAAGCGGCCCCAGAATTTCGCTGTACCATCCGCCGCCCGGCCAGATCTCCACGACTGTATCGGTTGGCTTCACGCCAAAGAAGCTGAGCGTCTCCACGGGATGGCGATATTTGTCGCGCGCGCGATTGCTTTCTGTCCTGCCCGGATCAGCCACGGCCCCGGCGATCGCATCCGCCGGCTGGCCGTGATGAGCGGAATGATCCTGCGCCTGCGAGGCGGATGCCGTCAGAACAAGAGACAGGGCGGTTGCAAGGACGGTGGTCGTGCGCATGGATCGGCTCCTCTACGATTGGTGGCCGATAGTTGGAGCCCTGGTGCGCTAAAGTCCAGCGCTAAACTTATGGTATTTCCAATGTGAGTAATCTTTGCACTAAGAGCTCTTTGCCCCGAAATCGTCGTCCCTGCGCAGGGACGATTACAGGCAAGCCTCCAGGAAAGGCTGGTCGAAGCCGAACTGCTTCGCCTTTTCCAGAGTATAGGGCCGCAGACCCATCGAGCGATACTCGCCGATGATCTTCCCGTTCTCGTCCTCGTCATGATATTCGAACTTGAACAGTTCCTGGGTGACGATGACCTCGCCCTCCATGCCGATGACCTCGGTGATGTTGGTGACGCGGCGCGAACCGTCGCGAAGGCGCTTCACCTGCACGATGAGGTCGACGGAGTCGGCGATCTGCTTGGAAATGGCTTCCTTGGGAATCTTGATGTCGCCCATCAGGATCATGTTCTCCATACGGCCCAGGCACTCGCGGGGCGAGTTTGAGTGGAGCGTACACATCGACCCGTCATGGCCCGTGTTCATCGCGGCGAGCAGGTCAAAGCACTCCGCGCCGCGAATTTCGCCCAGGATGATGCGGTCCGGGCGCATACGCAGGGCGTTTTTCACAAGGTCGCCGATGGTGATCTCACCCTGGCCCTCAAGGTTGGCGGGGCGCGTTTCGAGCGGCAGCCAGTGCGGCTGTTGCAGGCGGAGTTCCGCCGCGTCCTCGATGGTCAGTACGCGCTCGCCGGGGTCGATCATCTTCGACAGGGCGTTGAGCATGGTGGTCTTGCCCGAACCGGTGCCGCCCGAAATCACGATGTTGAAGCGGCTCGCCCCCGCAATCTTGAGGGCCGTGCACATTTTGGCGTTCATCGCGCCCCATTGGCACAGATTGTCGAGCGTGATCGGCTTGGCCGAAAATTTACGGATCGAGATGGCGGTGCCGCGCAGCGAAAGCGGCGGCACGATCACGTTGACGCGGCTGCCGTCCTTCAAGCGGGCGTCGGCGAGCGGCGTCGTCTGGTCGACGCGGCGGCCGACCTGGTTCACGATACGCTGCGCGATCTGGAACAGATGCTCCTCGTCGCGGAATTGAATAGGCGCGATCTGCAGCTTGCCCTTCTTTTCGATATAGGTCTGCTCCGGGCCATTGACCATGATGTCGGTGACGTCGGGATCGGCCAGCAGCTCCTCCAGCGGACCCAGGCCCAAAAGCTCGTCGACCAGCACCTTTTCCAGCGCGAATTGCTCGCGCCGGTTGAGCGTCAGCTTGAGCTCGGCGAGCACCTCCATGATGATCGGCCGGAATTCCTCCGCCAGTTCATCCTTGGTGAGCGTCGCGGCGGCTTCCGGGTCAACACGCTCCAAAAGGCGGGGGAGCACCTGTTCCTTGATCTTGTGAACCGAAGCCTCAAAGCCCTCTGCCTTCACCTGCACATGGTCGGCGTTGGCCCGGTCATCAAGCCGCGCCAGCGCCTCATCCGTCTTGCTGAGCGGCGGCGCCGGTTCTTCGGCAAGGGGAAGGGCGAATGGATCGATAGGAGGAAACTGCTCCCCGCCGCGAGCCTCAGGCTCCTGCGAAGGCCGAACCCCACCCCCATGCATCGGCCGCGCCACCCCAAAAGCCGGCCGCCCGCCAAGTCCATTTTTCCGTCCGAAAGCGCTCATATCTCTCCGCCGCCTGTGGCTGGTTTTCGCCAGTGAGATGGTGATGGAGTTGGTGAATAGGGCGGAAACTTTGAGAAAGTGCTAATGGGCCTTAGCAGAAGGTTAGAGGATTTGGCTTTACACCAATTTTGACTGGTAGCATCGCCACGGCGTCGCCATCAATTTGCACTGGCACAGATCTTTCGGCGGATGCTTCCAGGTTCGAACAGGAAAACCTGATCAAGCCAGGACAACGTTCGACACTGTTGCATAACAGGGCAACTAAAAAGCGAAGATATCTCCTCCGATTGGCGATGGGTAGCATCACAACATGAAGATGTGGATCGGTGACGCTGGCATAGGGCGCGAAGCTCCATGGGCCAGCGTAAAAGCGACCTTTGGCAACGTAGAATGCTTCGCATTCGGCGCTTCCGTTTTCCCAAGTCAATGTAATAGGATTTCGGCGCCAACTCAGCAGCTCCGCAAGGAACATCACGCCATAGGCGTATTTTCCACAAAGTCGCTTCAAGCGCGATGGCAGTCTCGCCACAATGCGGCTATCGGGTCCGGCACTGGCACAGGTCAGGAAGATTTTTCCGTTCAATTCTCCAAGGAAGTGTTGGCGGGGATTAACCTCGTCGAGCGTCGTCAGGGCCGGAGTTCTCTTGTAAGGCAGAGCCATTTCGCGAGCGAGAAGATTGACAGTACCGGCCGGATAGATACCAACGGAGATCGGCCGCCCACAATCTGCGGCAGCGCCGGCTACATGTCTGGCAGTCCCATCACCTCCGAATGCCCATATATGGGTTGTCGCAGAGTTCACGCATAATGTCGCACCGGGCATACTTGGCGAAACGGACACCCTTGCGCCACAACGCACCAATTGATCCTGAAATTCTACAAGGCGCTTGGTCCTAAACCCGCCAGCTGAGGGATTGGCAAAGATTTGTATAACCGGAGGGGTATTTTGCCGCTTGCGAAGCATGATTCAGGCCGTTGCAGGATATGGAACGTTCGCGCCATCAATTTCAGCCGTTGCCGCCTGTCCTTTGGCAAGGCGTTCTGCCAATGCGTAGCTTGCCCATGCTATGAGCATACCCACTGGCACATCGATCAGATAATGCCACCTGCTCGCAACGGCAGTAATCAAAATGAAGAACAAAATAAACGAATAAAGTGGAACGAGTATTTTACCATGATGCCAGGCAAACAGAAAAAATAAGAATGCACTTGCCGAATGCAGCGACGGCATGGCTGCTAAGCCGACCGTGAAATTAGCCCCCCCATGTTTGGAAAGCCACTCTGGCCCCTCCGCGACGGAAATTCTGTAAAATTCAAGCATGCTACGTTGTCCCCCGGAAATCGTGGGGTCGACCCCTGCTTCATAAATGAACGGTCCAAGAGCTGGAGCAATCAGATATCCTATGGTGCCGATAACCTGGAGAAGCAACGCGGCTATTATCAAATTCCCAGTAAATATAGTCGAAATTTGTAGGGTTAATATGGGGAATCCATAACTTTATATTAAAATGTGCAAAAAGAATTGCTATATAGCAAGGGAGAGCTAATAGAAATCGTAAAGCTACATCTTTTCGTCCAGCGAAAAAAGTGATGACGCCCAGTGCTGCGACACCGATAAGGGGATATATGTAGTGGATGCCAACGAATTGTGCTCGCTCCCCGGAGGGATATATTATAGGTAAATTAAATGTCCACGAAAGAATAAGCATGAATAGGACAATTGCAATTGTGACTAATATTTCGGGAGAGATTTTTCCAATATTGATCATGCGTCACCCAGTCGATCGTTTGGCTTTTTAACGTGGCTCAATAGGGTTAATAATTTCTCAAGGCGGGCCTAAAATAGAGAATCGACATCTACTTCTCACCCTTGCCAACCCCCTCAATATCCACGATATGTCACCCCACATTCATGCAGGCGCGCCTAACACCGCCCGCATGAGGAAAAGAGTTTCAGGGATGGGCTGGAATCGTCGGTTCAAATGGGGCGCTCTGGGGGCGTTGGTGTTGTTGCTGGCCGGGTGCGGGTCGGGGCCGGATAACCGGCGGCCGGGCCGTTCCGTGCCTGCTCCTTCGTCGGCTGAGGCGCGGCAGTGTCTGGCGGATCTTCGTTCCGCCTCCGTTCGCTTCACTCCGCTGCCCGACCAGCATTTTGGCGGCGGGTGCCATGCCATCAACAGTGTGAAGTTGCTCGACATCGGTACGCCGGTGACCAATTTGGGGGCGATGACATGCCCGCTGGCGGGAAAATTCGCCGCGTGGGCGCGTTATGGGGTGCAGCCCGCGGCGCGGCTCATTCTGGGGTCCGAACTGGTCAGGATCGAAACATACGGCACCTATGCCTGCCGCAACATCAACGGCAACATGTCCGGCAACCGGTCCGAACATGCGCATAGCAATGCCGTGGACGTTGCGGCCTTCGTGCTTGCCGACGGGCGGCGGATCACGGTGAGGGACCAGTGGAATGGCGATGACCAGTCGCGGCGATTCCTTCGGGTTATCCATGAGAGCGCCTGCAAGCGGTTCCGCACAGTGCTCAGCCCCGATTATAATGCTGCCCACCGCGATCATTTCCATTTCGATATGGGCGGCAAGGGAATCTATTGCCGCTAATCCCGCTCCGTTCCGGGACAAGCTGAACCCATGATATTGGAATTGCCACAATTGCTGCTTAAATGGGCTGAATGACAAACAAAGAAATTGCCGAGCGAAAATTTCGCCGCGCTTCAGATGATGCCAGCACCGCCAAACTGGCCGTTTCCACACCGCAAACCGAAAGCGACGCCTATAAGCTGGCGTTCCAGGATACAGAATTCCTTCTGAGGGAGGATTTGCGGCCGGTGCGGTTTCAGCTTGAGTTGCTGAAGCCGGAACTGCTGCTGGATGAGGCGCAGATTGAATCGACCTTCGTCTTCTATGGCTCGGCGCGCATTCCGCATCCCGATCAGGCGCATGTGCCGATCGAAAAGGCGCAGACCGATTATGACCGCAAGGTCGCAGAGCGCCTTGCCGAGAAGGCCAAATATTATGACGAGGCCCGCAAGCTTGCCTATAAGGCCAGCAAATTTCCGATGACGGACGACGGGTGCCGCAACTTCGTGGTCTGCTCAGGCGGCGGCCCTTCGATCATGGAGGCGGCGAACAAGGGCGCGCATGAGGCGGGGGCCTTGTCGATCGGGCTCAACATCGTCCTGCCACATGAACAGGCGCCCAATCATTATGTGACGCCGGAATTGAGCTTTCAGTTCCACTATTTCGCGCTCCGCAAGATGCACTTCCTGCTGCGGGCGCGGGCGCTGGCGGTTTTCCCCGGCGGGTTCGGGACGTTCGACGAATTCTTTGAAACGCTGACCCTCATCCAGACCGGAAAGATGAAGCCGATCCCCGTCCTTGTCTTTGGCCAGGACTTCTGGAACCGGGTGGTGAATTTCGAGGCTCTGGCCGAGGAGGGTACGGTCAGCCCGGAGGATCTGGACCTGTTCCACTTCGTTGAAACCGCCGATGATGCCTGGGACATCGTTCAGACATTCTATGAGAAAGCAGGCATGCCCGGCTACCGGTAGCCCTGGAGGCAATGCCAACGCGCGGATCCTTGATTTGCTTGTTGAAACTGCATCACTGGAGAATGAAATGACAGAGACCCTGGACGCTGCACAGAACCAGCCCGCAGGCTATGTCCCGCCAAAGATATGGCAATGGGACAAGGAGAATGGGGGGCAATTCGCCAGCGTCAACCGTCCGGTTTCCGGGGCCACGCACGAGAAAGCGCTGCCGGTGGGCAAACATCCGCTCCAGCTCTATTCCCAGGGGACGCCCAATGGGATCAAGGTCACCATCATGCTGGAAGAGCTTCTGGCGCTCGGCCATTCAGGCGCGGAATATGACGCCTGGCTGATCAGGATCGGTGAAGGGGATCAGTTTTCCAGCGGCTTTGTGGAGATCAATCCCAATTCAAAGATCCCCGCAATGATGGACTATTCGACCAACCCGCCCACCCGCCTTTTTGAAAGCGGCTCGATCCTTTTCTATCTAGGCGAAAAATTTGGCGCCTTCCTGCCCAGGGAACATCATAAGCGTGCAGAAACGATGAACTGGCTGATGTGGCAGATGGGTTCTGCCCCCTTTGTTGGCGGAGGTTTCGGTCATTTCTTCACTTATGCTCCGTTCAAGATGGAATATCCCATCAATCGCTACGCCATGGAAACGAAGCGGCAGCTCCACGTGCTCGACACGCAGCTTGCCAGGAACGAATATGTGGCAGGGGACCAATATACGATCGCCGACATGGCGATCTGGCCCTGGTATGGCTCGCTCATGCGCGATGGCTATGGTGCACAGGAATTTCTGTCGGTGCATGAATATCGCAATGTCGATCGCTGGGCGGACCTGATCGGCAATCGGGAGGGCGTGAAACGGGGCCAAATGGTCAATCGCACCGCTGGCGCTCCGGAAACGCAACTGCGCGAACGGCATACGGCCAGCGACTTCGAACGGAACCGTCAGGATATGGTGGAGGCCCGCGGCGGAGAGCGAATATGACTATAAGCGTGTAGCCATGGCCGGGCTGAAGATATTCACCATCGGCTATGAGGGCGCGACGCAGGCGGACTTCATCGCCCGGCTGGCGGAAGCGGGGATTGAACTGCTCGCCGATGTCAGGGCCGTGCCGCTCTCCCGCCGGCCTGGCTTTTCCAAAAATGTGCTGGCGGCCGCCTTGAAGGAAGCCGGGATCGATTATGTGGGCTTGAAGGCGCTCGGCACGCCGCCGGAGGGCAGGGAGGCCGCGCGCAAGGGACGGAGTGACATTTTGTCGCGGGTTTATGCCGCGCAACTGGAATTGCCGGAGGCGCAATTGGCCGCGGCCCAACTGGTCGACATGGCGAGAGAGCGGCCAACGGCATTGCTCTGCTTTGAACGGGACCCTTGTGCCTGTCATCGCTCGCTGCTCATCAAGGCCGTGATGCCGCAGGCCGAGACGGTGCACCTCTTCGTCTGAACCTCGCCCCGCCTTGCGGCCTGCGGGATTGAAGCCCCGCGTCTCCGACCTATGTCTTGTTGGCAATAACGCACTGATTTTTATGGTTTGATCCAGAAGGGTTTTTCTGATGACAAATGCCGCCGCCGGAATGCCTTGCCCAGTATGCCGTGTTCCGCTTGTGATGAGCGAACGCCAGGGCGTGGAGATCGATTATTGCCCGCAATGCCGGGGCGTGTGGCTCGACCGGGGCGAGCTCGACAAGATACTGGAACGCAGCGCCCAAAGCGCCCCTGCGGCAGCGCCCCAGCCCGTGCAACCCGCGCCCCATTATGGCGATCAGCGTTCACAGCCCTGGGGGCAGAAGCCGTATAAGAGGAAGAAGTCTTTCCTAGAAGAACTCTTCGATTAGGCCCGGCAGACTCGGCGCTCAGCTTGACTTTGCGCCGCAAACCGTCTTTTAGGTCATCTCTAGACGACGGTCCCCGGCAGGCGCTGCCGGGGTTAAAGGGGAATGCAGTGAAGCGCGAAGCAAGCGCCAATCTGCGGCTGCCCCCGCAACTGTAAGCGGCGAGTCGAGGCCATTAGCCACTGGGACTTGGGTCCTGGGAAGGCGGCCAGGACGATCGAGCCGCAAGCCAGGAGACCCGCCCTCGTCTTGCATCGGACGAACGGGCGGGGTGCCCCGGTATGTCGGACAGGCGGACAGGCGATCTAGCGCCTTGCGTCAGTCTTTTCCCAGCGCCCCGGAATGGAAGGGGCGCTGTGACCGCAACAATATTGGTTTGCACAAGCTGCAAGGGTGAAAGCGAGGCCGCGGGCGCCCGGCTGGCTGATGCCGTCGAGGCTGGGCTTGCGGCCGACGGGAGTGGCGCTCGGCTGTTGCGCGTCAACTGTCTGGCCAACTGCACTCGCGGTCCCAGCGCTGTCATCCGTGCGGAAGGAAGCTGGTCCTACATCTTCGGGTCGCTCTCGCCCGACGATTCATCCAGCCTCATTGCAGGGGCGGCGCTTCTCAAGGACTCCATCGACGGCCTGCTGCCCTGGCGGGGGCGGCCCGATTGCCTCAAGCGCGGCATGATTGCGCGCATTCCTCCCCTCGATTTTGCCGGAGAACAGCCATGACCCTTTCGCTTGCTCGCGTGCCTTGTACGATCGTCACCGGCTTTCTTGGAGCAGGAAAGACGACGCTCGTCCGCCATATCCTTGCCAAGGCTGGGGGCAGGCGCCTTGCCGTGATCGTCAATGAATTTGGTGACGTTGGCATTGATGGCGACCTGCTGAAGGGCTGCGGCATTGAAAGCTGCCCCGAAGAGAATATCGTCGAACTTGCCAATGGCTGCCTCTGCTGCACGGTGGCCGACGATTTCGTGCCCGCCATCGACGCCATTTTGGCCCGGGAGCCAAGGGTGGATCATATCCTTATCGAAACCTCCGGCCTCGCCCTTCCGAAGCCGCTGGTGCAGGCGTTCAACTGGCCCAGCATCAAGAGCCGCGTGACGGTCGACGGCGTGGTGGCGGTGGTCGATGGCGCGGCCTTGGCGGAAGGCAGGGTTGCTGCCGACATGGAGGCCCTCGCCGCGCAGCGAGAGGCAGACGAGACACTGGACCATGATGATCCGGTGGAAGAAGTTTTTCTGGACCAGCTCGCCTGTGCCGACCTGGTGGTCATGACCAAGGCCGATCTTTTCGCATCCGAGGCCGAGCGGCAAGGCGCGCATGATGCGGTCGGGAAGGCGCTGCCGTCCGCCGTCCGGGTCATTGAAAGCCGGGGCGGGGTGGATCCGTCGGTGATGCTCGGCCTTGGCCTTGACGCGCAGGAGAGCATTGAAGCGCGGCGAACGCTGCACGATGCGGAGGGCGATCATGAGCATGACGATTTCGACAGTTTCATTGTCGATCTACCGGAAATCTTCGACCCGGAGGCCATCGTTCAGCGGATCGATGCTGCGGCGCGTGATCATGGCGTGTTGCGCGTCAAAGGCTTCCTGGCCGTCACCGGGAAGGCGATGCGCCTTCAGGTTCAGGCAGTGGGCGCGCGCGTGACGCACCAGTTCGACCGCCTTTGGGAAGCAGGCGAGCGTTCCGGGCGGCTCGTCGTCATCGGCCTTAACGGCATGGACCGCGAGGCGGTCGCGCAGGCCCTGCGCGGCTGATCGGGGAGCGCCGCCACGTGCATCTTCTCAACACCAGTTCGGCGGGGCTCGATGATCTTGCAGAGCCGGTCGATCTGGCCGTGGCGGCGGCCGACATAGTGCTTCTGTCCTTTTCCGATAGCGACCTTCTGGCTTTCGGAGCGGAAGAGGATGTCTCCGGGCTTTCCGTTGCGGCCATACAATTGCGGCATTTGCGGCATCCCATGTCGGTTGACCTGTGGCTTGAGCGGACCGCCCAGCATGCGAAGCTCATCATTTTGCGGCTCCTGGGAGGGCAGGATTATTGGCGCTATGGGCTCGACCGGCTGACCGATCTCGCACGCGGCAGGGGTGTAGCGCTCGCCGTTCTGCCGGGAGAAGACGCAGACGACGAGCGGCTGCTTTCTCTCTCCACTATTCCCGCTGAAGCGGCCCGGCACCTGCTGGCCTGCTTCCGCAGGGGAGGACCGGACAATATGCGAGCAGCCCGATTGGCCGCAGCGGGACTCGCCGGGGGCGATGTGCCGGAGTTTGCCGATGCCCAGCCGGTGCCTGCCGCAGGGATATGGGCCTGCGGCGGAGGCGAGACGCTACCGCAAGAGGCGCCCGTCGTACTGCTTATTTTCTACCGTTCGGTCTTGCTCTCGAACGACGTCGCGCCGGTCGAAACCCTTGCGCAGGCGCTTGCCCGGCATGGTCTGCGCACTATTCCGGTCTATGCGGCGGGCCTGAAGGACAAGGACAGCCTTGCTTTCCTTGCCGATGCCGTGCGCTGTCACGCGCCCGCGCTTATCCTGACAGCCACCGGCTTTGCCGCCAGTGACGGCTTGTTCGACCGGTTGGGCGTGCCCGTCTTGCAAGTGCCTTTTGCGGTCACCTATGGGACAGCCTGGGCGGAAAGTGACCGGGGCCTTGGTGCGGCGGATCTCGCCATGAACGTCGTACTGCCGGAACTGGATGGCCGTATCCTTGCGGGCGTTGCCGCTTTCAAGCAGCACTCCGGCTTTGGCGGAACGGCGTACCTGCCGGTGGCGGACCGGGTGGAGCGGATCGCGGAACGCGCTGCGCGGCTGGTCGCGCTTCAGAGCGTGCCGAATAGCGAAAAACGCCTCATCGTCGTTCTTCCAGACTATCCGGGCGCGCCCGGCCGGACGGGATGGGCCGTGGGGCTAGACGTTCCCGAAAGCGCGCTTGCTCTGCTGCACGATCTTTCGGCGCAGGGCTACAGGATCGGGCCAATCCCCTCGTCGGCGAAGTGCCTGCTCGACCAAGTGACCACCGGATCAATCCTCCTCCCGCTCTCCGACTATGACCGGTATGCCGCGAATTTGCCGGACGGCGCGCGCAAGGCGCTCAGAGAAGCATGGGGAGCGCCCTCTGCCGATCCCGATGTTTCGGCGGGCGACTTTCACTGTCGCGGGACGGGTTTCGGCAATGTGACCATCGCTCTAGCGCCCGACCGGGGGCGGCTGGACCAGCGGCGCGCGGATTATCATGATCCCATCCTGCCGCCTCGCCACGCCCTGCTCGCCTTCGGGCTTTGGATGCAGCAGGAAGGGCGGTTCGATGCGGTCGTGCATCTGGGCGCGCATGGCGCGGTGGAATGGCTGCCGGGCAAGGCCGTCGCCCTGTCGGAGACTTGCTGGCCGGACATTGTCATTGGTTCGCTGCCCGTCATCTATCCCTTTATCGTGAATAATCCGGGTGAGGCCGCCCAGGCGAAGCGGCGCATCGGCGCGCTGACGCTCGGCCACTTGCCGCCTGCTGCCTTCACGGACGGGCTAAACGGCCCGTTGAGGGAGTTGGAGCAGCTGGTCGACGAATATGCCGCGGCCGATGGTTTTGATCAGAGAAGGCGGGATCGGCTTTCCCGCCTCATCCTGGGCAGGGCCGCCGCCTGCGGCCTTGCTGAAACGCTGGCGCTAGGCCGCATTGGGAATACTGGCGAAAAGCTGCGGGCTATCGATGGTTGGCTTTGCGACGTGAAGGATATGGCCGTTCGCGATGGCCAGCATGTCTATGGCCGCGATGCGAGCGGCGATCCCGACCGGGATCGCAGCGCCGATGCGGAGCGTGAAGCGCTGCTTGCCGCCCTCTCCGGCCGCAGGGTCGGAGCCGGTCCCGCCGGATCGCCGCTCAGGGGGCGGAAGGATGTCTATCCGACCGGGCGCAATCTGTATGCCGCCGATCCGCGCATGCTCCCCACATCCACCGCCGTGGAGCTTGCCCGGCCCGCCGCTGACGAGATCATCAGGCTCCACCTTCAGCAGCATGGGGAGATGCCTCGCTCCATCCTCTTCGATCTCTGGGGCAGCGCCACGCTGCGCACGGGCGGCGAAGAGGTGGCGCAGGGCCTGGCGCTTATGGGGTGCCGGCCCGTCTGGGACGCTGCAACGGGGCGCGTTACCGGCATTGAGGTGCTTCCGCCGGCCGTGATGGGCCGCCCGCGCGTCGACGTCACCTGGCGCATATCGGGCATGTTCCGCGACATGTTCCCCGGCCTCATTGCCCTCCTGGACCTTGCCGCAAAGGCGGTGGCGGAAAGGCCGGAGGACGATGAGGAGAACCCTCTTGCCGCAGCGGTCAGGGCAGGGGATTGCGGCGCCCGCATCTTTGGCTCTGCCCCCGGAACCTATGGAGCTGGAACGGAAGACCGGCTTAACGCCGCCGACTGGGATGGACCCGCCTTGGCTGATGCTTATCGCGCCTTCGCAGGGTACAGCTTCGGCGGAGAAGAGGCGGGTACCTTGCCCAATAGCGCGGCTTTCGCCCGCCGCGTTCAAAGTGCCGATGTCCTGGTCCATGTCAGCGATAGCCCCGACCGCGACTTGCTCGACGGCGTCAGCGACCTTGCCCATATAGCCGGTTTCGCAGCCGCAGCGGGGAAGGACGCGACGCTCGTACTGCTCGATACCAGCCGCCTTGACCGGCCAAAGGCGCGGCTGCTCCCCGAAGCCATTGCCCGGATCGTCCATGGCAGAGCGCTGGATGAGCGCTTCATTGCCGGACAGATGCGGCATGGCCCCAGAGGCGCGGCGGAATTGCTGGAGGTCGCCGACCGGCTGATCGGATTTGCGGCGACCACCCGAGCCGTGCCCTCCCACCTCATCGATCTCGTCTTCGAAGCCTATGTGGCGGATGCGAACGTCTCCGCCTTTTTGCTGGAAAACAACGCCGAAGCGGCCCGCACGATGGCGGAGCGCTTTGCCGCCGCACGGGAGGGGGGCTTCTGGCATCCCCGCCGCAACGACGTGGATGGCGCGCTTGCCCGGCTGAGAAAGGCCGCCGCATGATCCGTGGCGCCTGTCCCTCGCTCCAAAGGCCCATGGCGACGGGAGACGGCCTGCTTGTGCGCCTGCAACTTGCCGAACCCATGCTTGCACCGGGGCAGGTCCTTGGTCTTGCGGAAGCCGCTTTCCGTTACGGCAATGGGATTCTCGACATTACTGCCCGGGGCAATATTCAACTGAGAGGGCTTGATGAGAAAGGCGTCGCCTCTCTCACCGGAGAGATTGGCCGGCTGGGCATAGGGCATCAGACCGGCCCCGCCGTGGCGATGAGCCCGCTTGCGGGTCTGGACCCCTTCGAGATGTCCGACCCGCGCCCACTCGCGGCAGAGCTTCGCCATGAAATGCAGCAGCTTTCGTTGCATCCCAAAACCGGCATTCTGCTGGATAGCGGCGGCCAGTTCGATCTTGGTCAACGTTCCGCAGACATCCGCCTCTCCGCCGTAGCGCGACAATGCTGGCAACTCTCTCTTGGCGGCCATGGACCTGTCGGCGTTGCGGAGGAAAAGCACGTGCTTCCGATTCTTCGCAGGCTCCTTGGCCGTCTGACGGAATATTCGCCCGCCGTCAGAACCGCCTCCCTGCTCGAGGATTTTCCAGGAGAAGCTCTGCTGCGCCTATTGGAGAAGGAGGGTCTTGCGCCTCCCGTGGCCCAGATTGCTCGCAGTAGCGCGCCGCCCGCTATTTACAAATGCCGCGGCGGCTCCATGGCGCTACCCGTTGGCGTTCCCTTCGGGCAGGTTGAATGGGGCCAGCTCAAGACACTCGCCAAGCTGGCCCAGGACAATGGCGCTCATATTAGCCCCGCCCCGGGCCGTGTCATTCTGCTTGCCGGACTTGGCGAGGGCGCAATCCGGGACCTGCGCCGTCACCTTGAGGAAAGCGGCTTCATCACGGCGCAAAACGATCCGCGTCACCGGCTCTTCGCCTGCAGCGGAGCGCCCGCCTGCGCTTCGGCCCATATTGCTGCTCGCGACATTGCCAGGTCCCTCATTCCCCATATGCCCGAAAGGGGCCTTGTCCACGTGTCCGGCTGCGCGAAGGGCTGTGCGCATCAGGGTCCATCCCGCCTTGCGCTGGTTGGCCTGCCCGGCGGCGCCATAGCCATGGGTCCGGGCGGCCCGGACGATCTGAACCTCGCCCGAACCCGCATCTGCTCCCCCGAGGGCGCGGCCGCAGCCCTTCGAGCCGCGCTTGTCGAAGAGGACGTCCATTGATCTACGACTATATCCGTGACGGCACTGCCATTTACGAACGCTCCTTCGCGATCATCCGTGCGGAGGCGGACCTTGCCCGCTTCCCTCAGGAAGAAGCGGATATTGCGCTTCGCATGATCCATGGCTGCGGTCTGGTCGAGGCCGCCCGCCACATCCATTTCGCGCCCGGCTTCGTCGCAGCTGCCCGCCATGCCCTTGCTGGCGGCGCGCCCATCATTTGCGACGCGCAGATGGTGGCGCACGGCGTCACCCGCTCCCGCTTGCCTGCGCAAAATGAGGTGCTTTGCGCGCTTGGCGATCCTCGCCTGCCGGAGCTTGCCGCCAGGCTGGGCACAACGCGATCGGCCGCCGGGCTGGAGTTGCTTCGCGAGCGGCTGTCGGGTGCTCTCGTCGCGGTCGGCAATGCGCCTACGGCGCTCTTCCATCTGCTCGAAATGATTGATGCAGGCGGTTTCCGTCCTGCTGCCATCATTGGCATGCCTGTGGGCTTCGTCGGCGCGGCGGAGTCGAAAGAGGCGCTGCGGATCCACGTTGCGGGCATCCCCTGGGCGATTGTCGAGGGCCGCATGGGCGGCAGCGCCATGACGGCCTCGGCCATCAATGCGCTAGCGAAGGCTGGATTGTGACCGGCACAAGCAACAAAGGCCGCCTCTATGGCGTTGGCGTGGGGCCCGGCGACCCGGAGTTGCTGACGCTGAAGGCGGCTCGGCTCATTTCTTCGGCGCCTGTGGTCGCCCATTTCGCCAAGGCAGGAAATGACAGCCATGCCCGGCGCACGGTTTCCGCCCATTTGGGGTCAGGCAGCATCGAACTGCCGCTGCTCTATCCCGTCACCACAGAGCTTCCCCGGCACAGCGCGGCCTATCAAGCTCAGATCGCCTGTTTTTACGATATATCCGCGGCGCGTGTGGCGGCGCATCTCGATGCCGGACGCGATGTGGTGATCCTGTCAGAAGGCGATCCGCTCTTCTATGGCTCCTACATGCATCTCCATGTCCGCCTCGCCGATCGCTACCCAACTGAGGTCGTGCCTGGAGTGACTGGCATGGCTGGCTGCTGGTCGGGCAGCGGCGTGCCGATCGCGCAGGGCGATGATGTGCTCAGCATCGTGCCCGGCACGCTTTCTGAAGAGGCGTTGGTGGAACGCTTCTCCGGGGCCGAAGCAGTGGTGGTCATGAAGGTCGGGCGCAACCTGCCAAAGATCCGCCGCGCCCTCAAAAGGGCAGGGCGGCTCGCCCGGGCGCTCTATGTGGAGCGCGCGACCATGCCGGAGGCGCTCACGATGCGCCTGCCGGAACGTGGCGACGAACCTGCACCCTATTTCTCCATCGTCCTGGTGCCGGGATGGGAGGGCCGTTCATGACCGGCGCCGTCTATATTGTCGGCCTTGGTCCTGGTCATCCGGCTCAGCTTACTCCCGAAGCGGCGGAAGCGCTTGCCGCAGCGGAAGTGCTGCTCGGTTACAGCTCCTATCTCGCGCGCGTGCCGGAAAGGGCGGGGCAACTCCGTGAAGCCTCGGACAATGGCGAGGAACTTGCCCGCGCGGCGGCGGCGTTGGAGGGCGCGGTTGCTGGCCAAAGGGTTGCTATGGTGTCAGGCGGCGATCCTGGCGTCTTCGCCATGGCCTCCGCCGTGTGCGAAGCCATAGAGAGGGGGCCGGAACGCTGGCGGCAGGTCGATCTCCATATTCTGCCCGGTGTGACCGCGATGCTCGCCGTCGCCGCCCGTGTCGGCGCTCCGCTTGGTCATGATTTTTGCGCCATCAACTTGTCGGACAATCTGAAGCCCTGGACTCTGGTGGAAAAACGGCTGGCGGCGGCAGCAGGAGCGGGGTTCGTCCTCGCCCTCTACAACCCGGTGAGCCGCGCCCGTCCGTGGCAGCTTCCGGCGGCTCTTGACCTTCTTCGCCGCCACCTGCCTGACACGACGCCGGTTGTTTTCGGCCGGGCGGTCGGCCGTGCCGATGAGCGCGTGATCATCACGGCATTGGACGAGGCCGATGCCGGATTTGCCGACATGGCGACATGCGTGCTCATCGGATCGGCGGAAACGCGCATCGTCAAGCGGCCGGGCAGAGAGCCGCTGGTCTATACCCCCCGAAACGCGAGGCCGAGCGCATGACCGATAGCCTCAAGCGCCGCATCGATATCGGCCGCGGCGGGCACGTCCGGCACATCCGGCCGCTGGATCATCATCACTTCAATCCCGAGCGCGCGTGCAGCCGCGATCTTGGCATAGCTCGCCGTCCCGCCGCTATTCTTCGCGACCACGGCGTCAATTCGATGGTCACGCAGCAACTTGAGGTCGGCTCTTTCATCGAACGGTCCCCGGTCGAGAATGTGGGATGCGTGCGGGACCGAAAGCGGGGGATCAATGGGCTCGACCGACCGGACCAGATAATGATGCCAGGGCGCATTCTCCGTTACATGCGCCTCCTGCCGCCCAAGGGCCAGGAAGACGCGGCGCGAAGACTTGCCAAGTGCGGCAATGGCCGCTGCAGGGCTCTCGGTTTCGATCCAGCGGTCCCCCTTTTGGCGCTGCCAGGCCGGGCGGCGCAGGGCCAGAAGGGGAATCCCAGCCCTTCCGCTCGCCTCGGCCGCATTGCGGGACATATTGGCGGCAAAGGGATGCGTGGCGTCGATCAGAAGGCCGACCTCATTGTCCTGCACCCAGCGCGCCAGCCCCTCCGCCCCGCCAAAGCCACCGCTTCGCACCGGCACTGGCATGGCTATGGGCGAACGGGTGCGGCCCGCCAGCGAAAGCGTGACGTTCAGGTCCTTGCAGCCCGCGAGCCTCTCGGCCAACTGGCGCGCCTCTGTCGTACCGCCCAGAATCAGGATGTTGTGCATGGCTGAGCGAGGTAGCAACCTGGCTGGCCCTGCGCCACTATCCCGGCCGTGGCTGACCATCGTCGGTATTGGCGAAGACGGCGTAGCGGGCCTTTCGCCCCGCGCCGCCGAATATATCCGGCAAGCCAGCACCATTTTCGGCGGAAAACGCCATCTCCAACTCGCCGCTCCCCTCATTCGGGGTGATGCAAGCTCTTGGCCAAGGCCCTTCGCCACAGCGATCGGCAAGCTCCTGGCCCGCCGGGGCGAGCCGGTCTGCGTGCTGGCTTCCGGAGACCCCATGCTCTTTGGCATAGGCGCGATCATTGCCCGCTCCGTTCCCGCCGAGGAAATGGAGATCATCCCGGCCCCCTCAAGCTTCAGCCTTGCCGCCGCGCGCATGGGCTGGCCGCTAGCCGAGGTGGAGATGCTCAGCCTCCACGGCCGTTCGCTCGACCTCATCCGGCCTCTGCTTCATCCGGGCCGCCGCCTGCTGGTGCTGACCTCGGATGCCGAATCTCCTGCCGCCATCGCCCCGCTAATGACTGAAGCTGGTTTTGGTCCCTCTCGCATCACCCTTCTGGAAGCGCTGGGCGGTCCCGACGAGCGGGTCCGGGTGGCCGAAGCAAAGGATTTCGGGCTGGGCGTTATCCACCCCCTAAACCTGCTAGCTGTCGAGGTGAGGGCGGAGCGGGAGGCCCCGATCATTCCGCTGACCGCCGGACGTTCGGAGAATATGTTCGAGCATGACGGCCAGATCACCAAATATGAAGTACGCGCCGTCGTCATGGCCCTGCTTGCTCCCCGGCGCGGTGAATATCTCTGGGATGTCGGGGCGGGGTCCGGCTCGATCGGCATTGAATGGATGCTCGCTCATCCTTCCATGCGGTGCACAGCCGTAGAAGCGAAGTTCGAACGGGCGGAGCGGATCGGGCGCAATGCCGCTCGCCTGGGCGTGCCCGGCCTTCAAGTCGTCGAAGCACCGGCTCCGGCGGCGCTTACGGCGTTGGCCGCGCCCGATGCCATTTTCATCGGCGGCGGGGCTACCGTTCCTGGGGTAATCAATCATTGCATGGAGGCGCTTCGGTCCGGTGGCCGTCTTGCTGTCGCTGCAGTCACCCTGGAAACCGAAAGCCTGCTTGCCAGCCTGCATGGCGCCCATGGAGGACAATTGCTGCGTGTCGAAATCTCCCGCGCCGAACCGCTGGGCAACATGACCGGATGGCGCCCGGCGCGGCCCGTCGCCATCTGGAGCTGGACGAAATCATGATCGCCGCCGGAATAGGATGCCGCCGACACACGGCAGCAGAAGCCATTTCGGACCTGGTCACGGCGATCATGGCAGAAGCCGGATTGGACCATATCGACCGCCTGGCCGCTCCCCATTTCAAAGCCTCTGAACCTGGAATAGTCGAGGCTGCCGCTCATCTCGGGTGCGAACTGGTCTGGGTCGATGAAGCAAATCTTTCCGCCTGGCAGCATCTCTGCCCGACGGGCAGTGTTCACGCATTTGCGCATCGTGGCCATGCCTCGATTTCGGAAGCCTGCGCGCTTGCAGGCACGGACAGCCGTTCACCCAGCCTCCTCTTTCCACGCCGGACCCGCGGCAGCGTCGCCTGCGCTATTGCTACAGGAGATTCCAGTTCATGACCGTCCATTTCATTGGCGCAGGTCCGGGTGCGACCGACCTTATCACCGTGCGTGGACGCGACATTCTCGCGCGCTGTCCTGTGTGCCTCTATGCCGGTTCCGTAGTGCCGCCCGAGCTGCTTGCCTATTGTTCGCCCGATGCCCGTCTGGTGAACACCGCGCCCCTTTCACTCGACGAGATCGACGCCGAATATGTGGCGGCGCATGAGGCGGGGTTGGACGTCGCCCGGCTGCATTCGGGCGACCTGTCCGTCTATTCCGCCTGCGCCGAACAGATACGCAGGCTGGAGCGGCGGGGCATTCCCTATACCATGACCCCCGGCGTCCCCGCCTTTGCCGCTGCGGCCTCATTGCTCGGACGCGAACTCACGGTTCCCGAAGTTGCGCAAAGCGTCGTCCTCACTCGTCTGTCCGGCCGGGCTTCCTCGATGCCGGAACGGGAAAGGCTAGAGAGTTTCGCGGCTACAGGCGCAACCCTCGCCATCCATCTCGCCATTCACCGCGTGGAGGAGATTGTGGAGCGCCTTTTGCCCTTTTATGGCGAAGACTGTCCCGCAGCCGTCGCGATCCGCGTCAGTTGGAGCGACGAAAGGCTGATTTGCGGCACCCTCTCCAGTATTGCCCAGAAAGTGACCGAGGCCGGAGTAGAGCGCATGGCGATCATCCTGGTTGGTCCTGCGCTTGGGAGCGCCGATTTCAGGGAAAGCGCCCTTTATGACGCCGCCTATCAGCGCCGCTTTCGCGGCCGTGCCGGTCTGTAGGCGGGTAGCGGCTCCGTATGGGCCTTGAGCGTTCCTTCACGATCGAACAGCAGAACGTCGAGCATGATCGCCGGATCGTCGAGCACGTCCGCCGCCGTCTCCCACGCCGCCAAGGCTACTGCATTGCCGAGCGGCACGCCCTCGGCCTCCGCATGGCCATAGGCCTCGGCGGCGGTGTTGGACGCGCGGATCAGCTCCGCCAGGTGCTCCGTTCCTCCCGCCTTCAGGCTTCGAGTGGCAAGCGCTTCCAGATCGACCTCTCCCCGCTTGGAATGAAGGTCGAGAAGGCCCTGAGCCAGCTTCGCCATCTTGGCGATCCCGCCCGCAATGGTGACGCGGGGCAGGGGGTGGCTGCGCACATATTTCAGCATGCCGCCCACGAAATCGCCCATGTCGATCAGCGCCAGTTCCGGCAGGTTGTGATGGTGCAGCACCGCTTGTTCGGAGGTCTTGCCCGTTGCCCCGGCGATATGCGTCAGCCCCGCTGCACGCGCGACGTCCACACCCCGATGGATGCCATGGATCCAGGCCGAGCAGCTATAGGGTTTTACGATCCCCGTCGTGCCCAGGATGGAAAGGCCGCCGATGATACCGAGGCGCGGGTTGAGCGTGCGTTCGGCGATTCTTTCACCATTTTCCACGCCCAGTTCGATTTCAACATCGGTAGGTCCCCCGTGCAGCGCAGCGATTTCGGCAACAGCAGCGCGCATCATCTTGCGGGGCGCGGGATTGATGGCGGGCTCCCCCACCGCCACCGGCAGGCCCGGCCGAGTCACCGTGCCAACGCCTGCTCCCGCCTTGAACCGGACTCCCGAACCGGCGGCCAAAGGACGCACGCTTGCCAGCACCAGGGCGCCATGGGTGACGTCCGGATCGTCTCCTGCGTCCTTCACGATACCCGCGGTTGCGGCGCCATCAGCCATATGATGCAGGGCGAGCGCAAAGGCTGGTTCCTGCCCCTGCGGCAGGCGGATCGAGACCGGATCAGGAAATTCCCCCGTCGCCAGTGCCTGACAGGCCGCCTTCACCGCGGCCGTGGCGCAGGCACCGGTGGTCCAGCCAGTGCGGAGGGGCGAATCGTCCGATTGCATGAAAGCCTCCATAAGCGAGCCGTCCCGCCTTTGACATGGATGGAGGCACAGGTATGAATGCTCGTGCGATCATCATCGGTTCGCCGCGTTCCGGCTCGGGCAAGACCACCGTCGCCCTGGGGCTGATGCGGGCATTCCGCCGCAGAGGGGTTCAGGTGAAGGCGGCAAAGGCTGGGCCAGATTATATAGATCCAGCCTTTCACGCGGCAGCCTGCGGAGGAGACAGCGTCAATCTCGATAGCTGGGCGATGCCGCCCGATCTGCTCGCCTTCCTTCTGAGGCAGGCGCAGGAGGACGCCGATCTTCTCATCATCGAAGCCGCAATGGGCCTGTTCGACGGGGCAGGAGAGGTGGACGGAAGGCGCGGTGCAGCGGCCGATCTTGCTGCGCTGTTCGGCATTCCGGTGGCGCTGGTGATGGACGTCTCGGGGCAAGGGCAAACGGCAGGGGCAGTAGCGTGCGGCTTTGTCCATTATGATCCCAGAGTCCGTATCGCAGGGGTGATCGCCAATCGCGTCGCCAGCGGCCGTCACCGCTTGCTGGTGGAGCAGTCGCTCCAACGGACCGGTCTTCCGCTTCTTGGCGCATTGATGCGTTCGGGTGCACCCGACTTGCCGGAGAGGCATCTGGGGCTTGTTCAGGCGAGCGAGCATCAGAATCTGGAGCTGCTGCTGGATCAACTCGCCGACGCGATAGAGCGGCAGGCCGATCTTGATGGGCTGTTGACCGCAGCGAAGCCGGTTGAGTCAGGCCCGCTCTCGTCGAATCTCTCCGTGGCCCTGCCGCCGCCCGCTCAGCGCATTGCACTGGCCCAGGATGAGGCGTTCAGCTTTGTCTATCCCCACATTCTTGCCGAATGGCGGCGGGCAGGCGCGGAAATCCTGCCTTTCTCGCCGCTTGCCGATCAAGCGCCCGACCCCTCATGCGATCTGTGCTGGCTGCCGGGCGGCTATCCCGAACTGCATGCGGGAAGGCTGGCCGCCTCGAACATATTTCTGAACGGCCTGCGCGCTTTCGCTCGCAAAGGGGCTGTGCACGGCGAATGCGGCGGGTTCATGCTATTGGGGCAGGGCATGGAGGACAAGCAGGGGGTTCGGCATGCCATGGCCGCCCTCATGGGACATGAAACGAGCTTCGCCCGCCGCAAGCTCAATCTCGGCTATCGTGAAGCAAGGCTGATGGCCGAATGCCCGCTTGGCCCCGTGGGCGGCATGATGCGCGGACATGAATTCCATTATGCAACAGTAACGCCCGGCAATGACGAGCCGCTGGTGGACCTGGTTGACGGACAGGGAAACCTTATCGGACCCTCGGGAGGAAGGCGGAACAAGGTGACCGGCACTTTCTTCCACGTCATCGCCCAGCAATGAGAAAGGCGGGCCCCTCGCAAGGCCCGCCTGGTCGCTCAACGCGCGAAGTTCAATCTGCCAAGCTCAGAGAAGCGCTGGAGCATTGGCAAGTTCCGCTTGCGCCCGAACAGCGTCACCGCAGCAAAGGTGATCATCGCCTCCAGTGCGAACACCGGCATATAGGCAATCGCCCAGCGCGCCCAGTCGGCAAAGGGCGTCGCCGCGTTCGACAGCAGCAGCCAGAACCCGACCTTCGTTGCAACGCCCGCATAATAAATGGCGTCCAGCCGCAGCACGCGGGCGAAGGTAAAGCGGTCGGCGACGCCCTGCCCGAATAGACGGCGGCCATAGCTCAAGTGCACCGCCATCAGCGGCACCATCAGGGACAGCGAATTCACCCCGATATGCAACAGGTCCTGCGGCTCCATCAGCGTCTGTAGCGCAAGGCCAAGGCCAAAGCCCATCATCGTGGCCCGGAACCCGAACAGCAGATAGATGGTCGTGGCGCCAATCAGATGCAATTCGCTGGGTCCGACCGGCAGATGCCAGCTCTGCATCAGCACGGAAAAGACCAGCGCCGCCGCCGCCGTCTTGATGATGACGGCAGGCTCACGGATCAGCGCCGGAGTTTGCGCCAAAAAAAGGGATAGTGCCGTGGCATTGGCTGCGGCAATTCTGACAGGATCGATGATCCCGATTTCGATATGCATATCTGTTCCTTCCCTGCGCCCGCCGCGCAGCAAATGGGTTCAAGGATGACGGCAATGCCGGGCATTGCCGATCCAGGCAGGTCTCCCGGCTTGCGGTTATCGGCTCGGCGCGCCTTCCCGGCATGGCTGCCAGTGGCATGTTGCGCTTCGCCAACCGCTTACGGTCGCGGGGGCGGCTATGGCCTTGATTCTTGGAATCGCACCATATTCCCTTGGAGCTAAGCTCCGGCCTGGATAGCCTACCGGTAGGGCAGTTCGGCTGCGCGGACAAGGGCCGCCAATGATTTTCGGTGTCTTCTCAGAAGGACGGATTCGCGCAAGTCCGAAGGGCAGAAGAGTTGATCATTCGAGCGAAGATCGAGCCTGCCTAGGTTGGCAGAAAAGATGGTGACCCCTACGGGAATCGAACCTGATCCGCAAGGGATTGCAGGGGACTGGAGGGGAGGGAAACGGCGGAAAACCGCCATTTCGAATCCCGCTCAATCCCCTAGAATCCCATCATACTCCCACGGACGCTCCCACGGGCAGTTCTCGATACCATGACGCGATTGTCGAAAATCTGCAAAGGTTGGCCTGCATGCGATGCCTGTCGGTCGCTTCGACCATAAGGTCTGATATATACGACCGTAAACGGGATACGGTCTTCCACATGCGACGCTTTGCCGATTTTCATTCGCCAGCGCAGTCATAATTGCAGCACGGCGTTCCAGCTGTTCCTCCCGAAATTACCGGATGCTGAGCAGTTGAATTGGGGGCAGGGAGGTCGGCAAGATCGGCGACCGCGAAGTGAGAGCCACCGAATCGAAGGAACATCGGCGAAAAGGTCTTTTTAATGGTGAGATGCTTAGTTAACCTTCGCGATAGGGGGCGAGCATGGGCGATTTTCACGAAGATGGTCTTGATGACGGCAGCAATACCGAGACAAATGTCGATAGTCCGACGCTTTCCGCAGATATTGCTGGGAGCTTTACCTATGCCTCCTATCAGAACGCCATTCCGGTCGTTCGCTCGATCGTAATCGAAAATCATACTGGCAGACAGTTCCATAACTGCTTGGTCGAGCTTTCGTCCTCGCCGTCCTTCGTCCGCCCCAAATCCTGGACGGTGGATCGGCTCTCCCCGGGCGACAGCCTGTCATTGAGCGATCGGAAGGTAGAGCTCGACGCGGCCTATCTTGCCGGCCTCGATGAAGCCGAACGCGGTGAGATGACGCTGCGCCTTACGGCCAACGGAGAAGTTGTCGACGAACGCCATTTTCCAGTCAGGCTCCTGGCACGCGACGAATGGGGCGGCGTCTCAGACATGGTTCAGTTATTGCCCGCGTTTGCGATGCCCAACGATCCGGCCATTGCGCGCATTCTTCGGGCAGCGGCGGAACGCCTTCTGGCGAACGGGCACTCTGGCGGATTGGACGGCTACCAGTCTGCCGACCCGCAGCGCGCTTATCTGCTCAGCGCCGCGATCTATTCTGCCATTGCCGGTCTGGCGCTGCACTATGCCGAACCACCGGCAAGCTTCGAGAGCCGAGGGCAAAAGGTGCGCCGTCCTGGCGCCATCGAAGAGGATCGGCTCGCCACGTGTCTCGACACCACACTCCTTTTCGCTGCGGCGATTGAAGCCGCCGGGCTCCATCCGGTCCTGCTGATGTTCCAGGGGCACGCGGCGGTAGGCGTGTGGTTGGTCAAGCGAACTTTCGCCAACGCTATCGAGAACGATCAGATGGAAGTACGCAAGGCGTTGGCGTCTCGTGAACTGATCGTGTTCGAGACGACCGGCGTCGCTCATCGGCCAGCGATGACAATGGAGGCCGCGCAGCACGCGCTAGATCATCGCATGAGCGAGGAAGAGGCGGGCAACTTCGTGGCTGCGATCGACGTTCGGCGAGCGCGAAGCGGCGGGATTACGCCGCTTGCCTCGCACGAACCGATACGGCGTGGCGCAACGGGCGACCTTGTTGACGAAGACCGGCCGACTGAAGGCTTGTCCTTGCCCGCTGTCCCTGCATTCAACGAGCTGCCGTCTAACGTCGTCGAGGAAAAGCCCACGACTGCGGCCGGCCGTATCGATCGCTGGCAGAAAAAGCTGCTAGACCTGACGCTCAGGAACCGGCTCCTCAACTTTCCGGTCACGAAGAAGACAATACCTTTCCTGTGCACCGACGTCGCCTATCTTGAAGACCGGCTGGCGAATGGCGCGGCGATCCGTCTGATCTCGCTTCCCGAACAGAACCCCTTGGGGGAGCGCGACGCCGGTCTCTACCGCGAAGTCCATGGCCGCGACATCCAGCGGAGCTTCGCCGCGGAAGCGCTCCAGCGCGACGAGCTGCCTTCTCCGCTCGATGCGCGTCAGCTCGAAGCGCGTTTGATCGATCTCCATCGCCAGGTGCGCAACGACTTCGCTGAAGGCGGGGCTAACACGCTGTTTCTTGCGGTCGGCTTTCTGCGCTGGAAGAAGAAGCCGGAGGATGAGCGCAGTTACCGTGCTCCTCTCCTGCTTGTCCCTGTGAAGTTGGAAAGGCGTAGCGCGAGCTCGTCGTTCACCCTCCGCTTCCACGAGGACGAACCGCGTTTCAATGCCACGCTACTGCAATTTCTCGAGCGTGAATTCGATCTCAAACTGTCCCAGTTCAGCGGCGAGCTGCCATTGGACGACAGCGGGATCGACGTGCCGCGCGTGCTGGCCATGGCGCGCCAAGCGGTTCGCGACGTTCCAGGCATGGAAGTGCTGGACGAAACAGCGCTGTCGACATTCTCCTTCGCCAAGTTCCTGATGTGGAAGGATCTGGTCGAACGGACCGATGCGCTGCGCGAGAACAGGGTCGTGCGGCATCTCATCGACACGCCCGAGCAGGCCTTTTCGGCGGAAGGTTCCCAGTCCGCGTTCCGCGACGAAACCGAGCTCGACCGCGTCTATGCGCCGGCGGACATCGTTTGCCTGCTGCCATCGGATTCATCGCAGACGGCCGCCAGCCTCGCCGCTGCCGAGGGCCGGGATTTCGTCATCGTTGGGCCGCCGGGGACCGGAAAAAGCCAGACCATCGCCAACATGATCGCCAATTGCCTGGCGGTGGGGAAGACGGTCTTGTTCGTTGCCGAAAAGACCGCAGCGCTCGATGTCGTCTATCGCCGGCTGCGCGAGCACGGCCTTGGCGATCACTGTATCGAGCTGCATTCGAACAAGGCCGATCGGCGCCATTTCCTCGCGCAGCTCAAGGCCGCCTGGGAGAATGGCGGCCGAAGCGACGAGTCGCAATGGATCGAGATCAACGAGCGACTGAAGCTGCGGCGTGACGTGCTGAACGCCTACGTCGCGGCACTGCACACGCGCTACCCCAACGGCTGGACACCCTATCTGGCGCTCGGCATTGCGTTGCAGGCGGCCGAGGCGCCGGCGCCCGATCTCTCGTGGCGTGAACGCGATGCCCATGACGCACAAGCACTGACTGCGTTGGAGGATCTCGCAGCGGAAGTCGGTCAGGTCTTCGCCTCTATCGAGCGGCGTCCAGCGCTGGACTTCGTCGATCGCGACGAGTGGAGCTCGGATTGGCAGGCTGACTTGCTCGCCGCCGCTTCGTCGTTGCGCAACGCGGCCGACCTGCTCGCGGGTGCGCTGGCGGCCTATCGTGCCAGCCTAAGACTCAGGTCCCCAGAACGTCCTTCGCAGCAAGAGATCGATGCGTTGACCGGTCTGGCCGATACTCTGGAACAGGCCCGGGGACGCGATGTCACAATCGCGTTCGATCCCGAATTCGCGGGCTGTTCCGAGGAGTTGGCAAAACTCGCTGGCTCGATCAAGGCCTATCGCGCCGCTGAATCCGGTCTGGCGGCAACCTTCGACCAGCAAGCCGTGCGCGACATCGATATCGCCACGCTGGATCGCCAATGGCGTGAGGCGAACGCATCGTTCTGGCCTATGTCGGCCTTGGGCCGGCGTAAGGTCGCCAAACTGCTACAGAGCTATGCCGGTCAAGGCACGACGCAGCCCGAGCAGGACTTGCCGCAACTGCGTCTGATGCAGGAACAACTCGCGGTGGTCGACCAGACCGCCCTGATCGGCAAGCCGCTGCCCATCAAAGGGCTCGACACCGATCCCGAATCTGTCGCCGACATCCTTGAGTGCGCGCGGCGGCTTCGGAGCGTGCTTCGTTTCCCGGACCGCAGCCAGGAAGAGCTCCAGGCGATCGAGGATATCGTCGCGAAAACTCTGCGCGAGGACGACGATGATGATCTGCTCCGACAAGCCGGTGGCAAGTTGTTGGCCGCAGCCCGCGGTTTCGACGCGGCGCGGCGACAGTTCGGTGAAAAGGCCGGGCGTGACGTGGTCACGGCAGACCTGAGCAACCTAGGCGAGCTCGCGGGTTCCCTCGATGCGCTCGTTGATGCGCAGCATTTGCTTCGCGACTGGTCGGTCTGGTGCAAGGTCAGGAGCCGGGCACTTGCACTGGGGCTGGCGTCTCTGGTGCAACTGATCGAGACGGGAATAATTCCGACCAGTGACGCCCGCGCCGCCTTTCGCTTGGGCTACGCGCGCTGGTGGCTACCGGGGGTTTTGGATGGTGATCCGGTTCTCAGGGATTTTCGGCGTTTCCAGCACGAGAATGCCATCGCCGAGTTTCGTGAGATCGACGATCTGGTGCGCTCGCACGCTACCCGGCGCGTGATCGACGCGATCGCGCATGGACTTCCCTCGGTCCAGAGCGTTCCGCGCAATTCCGAATTGGGCCTACTGCGGCACCAGATGGAACTGCAGAGGCCAAGTCAGTCGATCCGGGACATGATCGGCAAAATGCCCGAGACCTTCGCCAAGCTTGCTCCCTGCATGCTGATGTCGCCCCTGTCGATTGCGCAGTATTTCCCTACGAACCAAGCGCTTTTCGACGTGGTCATCTTCGACGAAGCTTCGCAGATCACAACCTGGGATGCAGTCGGCGCGATTGCACGCGGGCGGCAGACCATCATTGTCGGCGATCCGAAGCAATTGCCGCCGACCAACTTCTTCGGCCGCAACGAAGAGGAAGAAGACATCGCCGATCACGAAAAGGACCTGGAGAGCATCCTGGACGAGGCGAAGGCTTCGGGCATTCCGGTCCGCGATCTCAGGTGGCATTATCGCAGTCGAAGCGAATCGCTGATCGCTTTCTCCAACCATCATTATTATCAGAATCGCCTGGTCACCTTTCCGTCGCCCTCGGTAGAGGATCGGGCGGTGCGGTTGCACAAGGTGCCTAGTGGCGTCTACGATCGCGGCAAGAGCCGGACAAACCGGATCGAAGCGGAGGCAGTCGCCAACGAGGCAGTGACGCGCATGAAGGGCTGGCTGGTGCTGCCCGAAAAGAGCCGCCCGACCCTCGGCATCATCACCTTCAATGCGCAGCAGCAGTCGCTCATCATGGATCTTCTGGACGCGGCACGGCGGGATGATCCGGATCTGGAATGGTTCTTTGCCGACGAGCGGGTGGAACCAACTATCGTCAAGAACCTGGAGAATGTGCAAGGCGATGAGCGTGATGTCATCCTTTTCTCGATCACCTTCTGGAAGGATGCTGCCGGGAAGCTGACGATGGATTTTGGCGCGCTCAACCGCGATGGTGGCGAGCGCCGTCTCAACGTCGCCGTCACCCGCGCCCGGCAGGAGCTGATTGTCTTCTCAGGATTCACTGCGGACCAGATAGATCCCAGCCGCACGAAGGCGCTAGCCATCCATCATCTGAAGACCTTCCTCGATTATGCCGAGCGGGGGGCGATCGCCCTGCCGGCGCAGGACGCCGGATCGCTTGGGGGCTTCGATTCACCATTCGAGCAAGCCGTTGCCGAGCAACTCGAACGTCGCGGATGGATGATCGTGCCGCAGGTCGGGATTTCTGGCTTCCGAATCGATCTGGGCATTCGTCATCCAGACCTCGCCGGTGCCTATCTGGCCGGGGTCGAGTGCGACGGGGCATCCTATCATAGCGCCGCGACGGCGCGTGATCGCGACAAGGTACGCGAGCAAGTGCTCACAGGTCTGGGCTGGGATATCCTGCGCGTCTGGTCGACAGATTGGTGGTTTGATGCGCAAGGCTGTGCGGATCGACTGCATGCGGATCTGGAAAGCCTGCTGGAGCGCAGCAGAGCCGATCGCGATGCTCAGGCGGAAAGCTCAACCGACGCTAGTGGCGCCGCGCATTGGGACATGGGCCACAAAATCGAAGGGATCGAGGAAATCCGCGACGACAGCGCGGCGGCACTGGAAGAACAGACGCCGGTTCTGGTGGCCGCCGAACGGGAACTGGTATCCGCCCTGGCCTCGCATGCGCCGCAAGCTCTCGCAGAGCGCCAGACGGAGTCGATACCGACGACGGCCGATAGTTCGAGCGCGCTTTACCACATCACTGATCTGTCGGCCTTTCCGGTCGCGCCTGAACGCTTCTATGAGTTCGGCTATCGTGATGTCTTGCGTGGAATGATCGAGGCCGTCATCGACACGGAAAGTCCCTTGCGGACCGATATTTTGTGTCAGCGGATCGCCCGGGTTCATGGGTGGCTGCGGACGGGTGGCAAGATCCGGGAGCGGATCGAGATGCATTTGCGCGACTTCGACCGAACCAACGAATCAAGCGGCGAATTCATCTGGAGGCAGGGTGCTGTCTTGGAAATCCAACCTTATCGCGCGCCGAGCGGCGAGGAAGCGCGCAGGGCGATCGCGGACATTCCGCTTGCCGAGCTGGCGTGGATCGTGGTGGAAAACACAGGTCTTCTTGATGAGCCGGATCCCGCGCGCGAACTGGCGCGCCTGCTCGGCGTGGAGCGCCTCGCTGCCGCATCCCGCGCGCGGCTGGACGAGGCCATTGCCAAGGCCCGTGTGACGGCAGCCCCCACCTCTCCGGAGTAGCTATGTTTCGCTTCATCCATTCGAGTGACTTGCACCTTGGCAAGCGCTTCGGCAATTTTTCCGGGGATCTGCCGAGCCGGCTGCGCGAGGCTCGCCATGTCGTCATCACCACGCTGGCACGACAGGCGCGCGAGCGTGGGGTCGACACGGTCCTCCTCGCTGGCGACACGTTCGACACCGAAACTCCCGCCGCCGACGTCCGCCGGCAGGCCTTGACCGAAATGTCACACCATTCGGAAATCCGGTGGGTGATACTTCCCGGCAACCACGATTCGCTGCAAGCGACTGAGCTATGGGACAAGCTCGGCAGCGAGGCTCCTCCGAACGTCGTGCTGGCTACTCAGCCTCAGCCGATGGAACTCGCGACTAACGTCGCTCTCCTCCCAGCCCCCTGTACGACGCGCCGTCCCGGCCGCGATCTGACCGAATGGATGGATGCTGCAGGCACGCCCGACGGTGCGATCCGCATCGGCCTCGCCCACGGCGCGATCCGCGATTTTTCGGAAGATACCGTTGCATCGGACGTCATCGCGCCAGACCGCGCTGATCGGGCAGGTCTGAGCTATCTGGCGCTCGGGGACTGGCACGGCGCCATGCGGGTCGACCCACGCACCTGGTACAGTGGGACACCCGAGCAGGACCGTTTCAAGCACGATCGCCCTGGTGAGGCACTGCTCGTGAGCATTGCTAGCAGTTCCGCTTTGCCCGAAGTGGAAGCGTTGGGCACCGCCAGCTTTGCATGGAGGTCGTTTGATCTCCACTTGCTTGATGGCGACGACCCCGCGACGGTGCTTACGTCCTTGCTGCCGGAGGTCCGAGACCGGCGCCAGACACTGGCCCGAGTGATCGCGACCGGTCGCAGCCGTTTGGCGCAGCGTTCGACGTTAACCCGCGAGATCGAGATTGCCGCACCTGACTTCGCATGGCTCGAACTCGATGACAGTGGCCTTGCGACCGAATGCGAAGTCGATGACCTCGATGCGATTGATCGAGGCGGGGCACTGCGCGAAGCGGCCAACGCCTTATTCGCCGAAGCCCGCGACGAAAGCCTCTCAGTCACCGAGCGTGACATCGCCAGCGGCGCGCTGGCACGCCTGTATTCCTATGCCCAGACGGTGTCACAATGAGGATATCCGCTCTCCGCCTGTTCAATGTGAAGCGCTTTGCTGGCCGCGGCGTTGCCATCGAAGGAATCGGCGACGGCGTAAACGTGCTCTGTGCCGCCAACGAATTCGGGAAGTCGACGAGCTTCGAAGCGTTGCACGCGCTGTTCTTCCAGCCCCATTCAAGCACGGCCGGAGATGTGCGCGCCATCCGGCCTTACAGCGGCGGTAATCCACTGATCGAGGCGGACGTCGCGACCGATGCAGGCCGCTATCGGATCACCAAGCAATTCTATGGCGGCCGATCCGCGCGGATCGTCGAACTGGAATCCGGACGGCTTCTCGCCCAGGCCGACGAAGCGGAGAACTTCATTGCCGAACTCGTCAAGGGAGGGGCGGGTGGTCCAGCGGGGCTGCTCTGGGTAAGGCAAGGCACCACGGGGCTCGAAAAGCGCAGCCGAGCGGACGAGGAAAGCGAAAAACAGGTTCGCGCCAGCCTGCTCGAATCCGTGCAGGGCGAGGTGGAAGCAGTAACTGGCGGACGGCGCATGGCCGAAGTCATGGCCGCCGCGTCCGAAGCCTGCTTCGCGTTGGTGACCCCCACGGGCCGTGCCAAGGCAGGCGGACGCTACGCTGCCGCGATCGAAGAACGTGACAGGCTGGTATCGGAGGAGCAGCGACTATCCGAGGAAGTGGCCGCGCTACGCGATGCGCTGGATCGGCGCGCGACGGCCATCCGGCGACTGGCCGAACTCGAAGTCGTCGAAGACCGTGAGGCTCGGCGCTTGGCGACGGAGGCTGCCCAGACAGCGTTCGATGCCGCGCGAACGCAGAATGACAAGCTCAAGGCAGCGCAAGCCGAATTCGACCTCGCGCGCGAGCGTCACGACACCGCGGCTCGCGACCAGCGAAAATTTCGCGACGCTTTGGACCAGGCGAAGGAGCTACGTGAACAAGAGCAAGCGGCGGGTCGTCGCCGTGACGAAGCGGTGGATCGGCGCCGCGCCACCGCCGAAGCTATAGAGAAGGCGCGCGCCGAGGCGGACTCCGCCGAAGCCGACGAGGCCGCAGCGCGCGAATTGCTGGATCGCCTCGATGCTGCGGCCAAGGCACGCGATGCCTCCGAGCGCCTCGCTGGCCTCAGGGACCGCCTGCGCCAAGCGGAAGATGTCCGGCACGGGATCGAGGAAAGCGAAGCGCAATTCGCGCAGGCGAACATCCCTGTCGGCGCTATCGACGAACTCGTTGATCTGGGCGTCGAGATTGCCAGAATCCGCGCTCTGCAAGAAGCGGGGCGCCCATCCGTCACGATCACCTACGAGGAAGGGGGTGCCGGTCGTGTTACGATGGGCGGCGAACCGCTCGTCGATGGCGAAGAGCGCGGTTATGACGGACAGGCCCACCTGGTGGCACCGGGCATCGGCACGATCACGCTTCGGTCGAACCGGCCGGAAGACGACGATGATCGGCTGGAACAGGTCGAGGAGAAGCGGCGGATACTGCTCGCGTCGATGGGGGTTGGCGATCTCGCCGCTGCGCGGGCACAGCAGGAACAGGCGCAGCTATTCGAAGCCGAGGCACGAGAAGGCCGTGCGCAGATGATCCTGCTGGCACCCGATGGCATCGCCAAGCTAAGAGAAGAAGTAGCAGCGCACGCCATGGCGGAGGCAGAGCCGCTCGAAATCAAGGCGGATCCGATCGAGACCCAGTCGGCGCTCGATGTGGCGCGCCAGCGGCGCAAGCAAGCTAGCCAGGATCTGCGTGACCTTGAGCTTGGTCGTGCCAGCGCGGAGGATGCCTTCGTTCAGGCGGAGACCGAGCTAGCCAAAATCCAGGCCGAGGCGCAGCAGGTCGCGGCGGTCCTCGGCCCTGAGGATGAACGAGAGCAGCGCGGGCGGGGTCTGACCGAAAGGCTCGTGCCGCTGGAGGAGCGGCTGGCAGAAACTGAAGCACAGGTGACGGAGCTTCTCGACACCGCCGTCGATATGGAATCCGTTGCAGCTGCGCTCAACCGGGCGCGCTCAGTCGAACAGGCCGTCGATACGGAAATCGGTCAGCTTCGCGAGACGCTGGCTGGCCTGAGCGCGCAGATTCGCACGCGCTCTGACGATGCGGTAGAAGAGAAGTGGCAGGAAACCCGGGACGCCTTAGCCGGAGCCGACAACCGCGTCGCCGCATTCGAGAGAGAGGTTTCGATCCTGCAGCGTTTGTCTGGCGCTCTGGATACTGCCCGATCTCAAGCCCGCGAACTCTATCTGAAGCCCGTCATGGCGGAATTGAAGCCACTGCTGGGGCTCCTGTTCGATGACGTCTCGATTACTTTCGATGACAAGACGCTGTTACCCCAGACGATCTTGCGCAATGGCCTGGAAGAAGAGATCGATCGCCTCAGCGGCGGTATGCGGGAGCAACTGTCCGTTCTCACTCGCTTGGCGTTTGCGCGTCTCCTCGCCCGCGACGGACGTCCTGCCCCGGTTATACTGGACGATGCGCTCGTATATTCGGATGATGATCGCATCGAAAAGATGTTCGACGCTCTCCATCGCCAGTCGCGCGATCAACAGATCATCGTCTTCTCTTGCCGGCAGCGTGCCTTCCAAAGATTAGGCGGAAATGTTCTTCAAATGACGGATTGGCAACCATAGCATCGCGGTTATTGTTGAAACACTGCTGGAATTTTGCCCACGCGAAACCGCTCAAGGCCAATGAGATCAAGGCAATCCGCGACGCGCAGCACGTCTCGTGGCCGGGGTTTGCGCGCTATCTCAACGTATCGAAAACTTCGTGCCCGATTGGGAGCGGGGCAAAAAGCGGCCAGGTGGACCTGCGCTGAGGTTGCTCCCAATTTTCCAACCCAAGGGTCTTGAAGCGGTGGCTTGAGCAGCGGCGTACCATCCGCGTAGAGGCTCTCTTGGAAGCATTCGGCGCGTTCCGCGCCGATCGACCTAACAGGCCATCTTTGGCCTGTTAGGTCGATTGCCGTGGTTTCCCTACCGATTTGCCCATGGTAGGACCACAGTTCAGAACCAGGCGCGCGAATGGTCGCCGTGGTTTCCCTACCGATTTGCCCATGGTAGGACACCGCTTCAAGGACGTCTCTGGCATCTTCTGCCGTGGTTTCCCTACCGATTTGCCCATGGTAGGACTGCTCTACGGTAACGGATTGGAACTGTTGTGATTTTCGCGGTTTGAGCACCGCCGAAATCACAGCAGAACCATCTGAGATGGACCGATTGATTCGGTTTTTGGCGCTGTTCCCAGCATCAATTCCATCCTGCCATACTGCTTGTCGGTAACCTGCAGCGTCCTCACACTGCCCTCTTTGGGCAGGCTGGTACGCACCCGACGGATATGCTTATCCACAGCATCTTGCCCCCGGCAGACCCGCGCGTAAACAGAAAGTTGCAGCATGATATAGCCGTCCTTCTTGAGGAACTGGCGAAATCGGCTGGCCCTGCCGCGTTGCGGCTTGGTCTTCACGGGCAGGTCGAAAAATACCATCAGCCACATGAAACGAACCTCATCGGCTTCCATGTTCAGTTGCGCCGCGCCAGCGGCAGTGCGGGCGTGTTGAGCAATGCGGCATTGCCACCATCGATTGCTCTGACCAGACTTGCGGCGACTGCCTCAGTCGCGGCGAGCATGGTCATGCGTTCTTCGCCGATCGAAATGTTCTCGCTCAGAATGCCGGCCATGTGACGGCGGTCTTCGACATCAAGCTCATCACGTTCCTCACTCGCTGCGCGCGTGCGCGCCATTCGGTCAACGACCGGCCGGAACGGCTCGATCAGATCATCCACCAAATTGAATGGGTTGGTTTTGGATCGGTGATGAATGCCAAAGGCGGGGAGTAGACCAGAAGCGGCGCAGGATCGCGCAAGTGCGGCGCGAACGACAGCGTAGCCGTAGTTGAGCAAACCATTGCGTCGGTCCTCTTCATGGCGTCGGAAGCCCTCGAACAGCCGTTGCCAATAGGCACGGGCTGCCTGGGCTTCCAGATTGTCGGGATCACCCGAACCCACCCGGCCCGCCATGGTTGAAAGGGCGGCAGCGTAGTCACAGCCGATGCCGCGCAGAACCGCAGCCTGGTTTTCGATCTTGGCGCAGACCAGCTTCTGCCACAGCCGTTTCTTGAGCGGTTGGCTCATCGCAATCTGCGAATGGGCGATGGCCGATTGGGCATGATGCTGGTGGAATGACATCAGCATTCCGGCGGGATGGTGCTTTGCATCCTGCACAACCATAGCGACACCATTCTCGGCCAGCGCGCTGAGCAAAGAACCGCTGACGGAGACTTGCGGCGTGTCGAGGATGATCCAGGCAATGTCCTCAACCGGAAAGGTCAGCGCTTCGCCGTCATTTTCAGGATCGACAACGATCTGACGGCTGCGGTGAGTCAGCCGGGCTGGGTTGGAGATGTGCAGACCACGCCATGCCATGTGCGGACCTCGGAATTCACTTCGGAACGTGCGCCGAAGCGGTCCACATTGTATTTCTTTATGGTTAACAAGGTCTTTGCGCCAATGCTCTGCGTTGAATTTCCGTTGTCATCGACCATCGATCGGGAGTCCCTGTGACTAGACAGGTTGATAGCGCCAGTCGATCTATTCAATCCTTGGAAATATCCTGCCAGCAATTGGCCGGTGGGCTTAGTCACCTCGACGTAGCTTCTAGGGTAGAGGCAAAACTTGAAGGTAAAGCTATCGTCGATCTGGGACCAACTTTCTTCCTCCCTATAGGCCACCACGGCACGCATCGGCGGCCCCGACCATTCGCGCTTATTCATGACATGATGGGGATAAATTGGCACAAGGTAGAACTCGTCTTTCCCGCGCTTGCTAGATTTGGCGAACACATCGACGCGGACGATCTCGCCGCGATCTGCCGAGCCGCCGCGAACCTGAACTGCCGGCTTGCCCTTCGTGCGTAGCCGGACCTTGCGAATTTCATCGCCAGCCGGTGAGCGCGGCAGTCTGTCAGCGGGCCGCCCTTCGGCGATCCATTGCCGAATGGCCTCGATCACGCCCTGGTTGCGTTCAGGGTCCTTGATGTCTTCCAGCCGCTTCTCCGACAGCTCAATGATTGATTTGCGCTCGTAGACGACCGGAGCGCCATCCCGCTCCTTCACCTGTCTGATAGTCGCGGCGTGGCCTTCACCTCGCGCCCGCCTGCGTTCCGGCCGGGCGACAAAAACGTTGTCGTAAGCCTGCTGCACTTCCCGACGGAAGCTGGCCGGATCACCCCACGGTGGATCAACCTGTCGCAGCGGTCGGGCAAGACCCTGCTGCTCCCATTCCTGATAGGAAAGCGTGAGCCGCTGCACCTCCCTTTCGCCGATCGCGGCCACCACCAGCGCATCGAGGGCATGATGGCGGGCATCTTCGATGCGTTTGCCATCAACCTTTTTCAGCGATTCCACGCCCCAGGCATGGCGCAGGGCCGCTGTCAGTCCGCCGGGACGCGTGAACACGCGGCGACTGCCGCCCTTTTCTTGTCGTTCGCCTTCCGGGTAGAACAGCTTCACGGCCTC